>NZ_JAMYMV010000024.1:0-79785 GCF_040318715.1 Mesorhizobium sp. M1050
ACTCGACGGCCTCACTCCAAGCGAGTATCTCAAAATCTGCCGAGACCGGATGACCCAGCCGTCTCATATGTACTGAGCGCGGACATCTCGTTGACACGGCGTTTGGTTGCGAGAATAGTGGCAGGCGCTGGTCAAAATGTCGGTACCCGATCCGCAATCGGAACTTTAATCGCCGCAGGGTGGGGTCCTGCCTAATTCGTTTCCGAACCGGGAGCATCGTTGGCGCTCCAGCGTCCGACAGTTGGTCACTTATTCACACTGAATTCTGGGAGGAACAGGCAATGAGAACGGATCTTTACGAGAAACTGGTTCGTGCCGGCGCCACAAGGCGCGACATATTGAAGGGTGCGGCCAGCATGGCCGCAATCGCAGCGGCATCTGGTGCAGGGCTCGGCGCCTTGACGCGCCCGGCTTCCGCTGCAAGCGAACTTCGCTCCAAAATCCTGCAGATCCCCGGCGTCGGCAAGGGTCAGCCGACCGATGCCGATTTCCAGAAGGTCGGCGAGCTCTGCCTCGAAGCCACCAAGGCCAACGTCAAGGAAGGCGAATTCGCTGGCGTCGAGCTCTCCTTCATGGGCCTCAACAACCAGAACCTGCACAATGTGCTGTTCCGCGGCTTCCTGAAGCCGTGGGAGGCCTATACCGGGGCCAAGATCAACTGGATCGACCTGGCGCAGGCCGACTACAATCCGCGCCTGCAGCAGGCTATCGCCACGAACACAATCGACTTTGATATCGTCGAGATGGGCGCGCCTTTCGAAGGCGATGTCTGCGGCAAGGGCCTCACTTCCGAGATGCCCGACTGGGTCAGGAAGCAGATCGATATGGACGATCTGGTGGCCTATCTGAAGCCGCCGGTCGGCACCTGGAACGGCAAGCAGTATCGCGTTACCGTCGACGGAGACGCGCACAACTTCAACTACCGCACCGACGTGTTCTCCGACTCTGATCTGGCAGCAGCCTGGAAAGCCGATAGCGGCGACAAGGCAGGCCTGACGGAATGGGGCGTGCCGAAGACCTGGCAGCAAGTGCAGGTAGTGACCAAGTTCCTCAAGGGCAAGCAGGTGAAGGGCCAGGACGTCTACGGCTACCTCGACGCGCCCAAGCCCTGGGGCGGCTTCGGCTTCTATTTCCTCGGCAGCCGCGCCTCCGCCTATGCCAAGCATCCGGATGACAAGGCGTGGCTATTCGATCCGGATACCATGAAACCGCGCGTCAACAACCCGGCTTGGGTGCGCGCGATCCAGGACGTGATCGATGCGCTGCCTTCCGAGCCGCAAGATCAAATCAATGCCGACCCGAACCAGACCTGTTTCTCCCAATTCCTGGGCGGCACCGGTTCGATGCTGGCTTGGTGGGGAGACGCGGGCTCGAATGCGAAAACTAACGATTCGTCGGTCGTCGGCGATGTCACAGGCTTCTCGATCCTGCCAGGCTCCGACGATGTCTACAATTCCAAAACTGGCAAGTGGGACAAACTGGCCAGCGGCCCGAACTATGCGCCGAACTGCGCCTATCTCGGCTGGGGCGTCTATGTCATGGCCCGCGTCGACAGTGACGAGAAGAAGAAAAAGGCCGCCTGGTCTGCGGCAGCCCATCTCGGCGGCAAGGACCTCTCGCTCTGGTGCGCCGCATATCCATCGGGCTTCCAGCCCTACCGCAATTCCCATTTCGACATTCCGGAATGGGTGGCGGCCGGCTACGACGAGGCGTTCATCACCTCCTACCTCAAGTCGGAGGCCGACAGCTACAACCATCCGAATGCGGCGATCGAGCCGCGCATCCCCGGCATCTTCCAATACTACAGCGCCGCCGAGGACATCCTGGCCAACACCTTCGCCGGCAAGATGAAGGCGCAGGAAGGCGCCGACGCCATTGCGGCGGCCTGGGAGAAGCTGACCGATCAGATCGGCCGCGACAACCAGATCAAGCTCTACAAGGCCTCGCTCGGCATGTAGGTTGGCTTATAAACCGTGGTTCGGCGGCGCAAAGCCGCCGGACCTGACCGGCCGGCAAAGGGCCTTCTGTGAACGGACGGGACGCGTGGCTAACCAGACTTTGCCCACCAATGCGTGGCCGGCAGACGCCGCCCCTTACGATCTGATTTCACCGAGCCGCAAACGCCTGGGCTGGGCTTTGATGGCTGCTGCAACTCTCGGTCTGCTGGCGGTGATCGCGCTGGAGATCCTGTACAAGACCGAAGCCGACACCGTCGGCTTCGAAACCTGGCGCCCGGTCGTCTACGCCTATGTGCTGTGGGGCGTGGCTATCGGCATCGGCCAGGTGCTGACGCGCGGCGAAGACGGCCAGCGTGCGCTGTTCCTGCTGCCGGCGCTGCTGTTCACCATCGCCATGGTGATCTTCCCGACGCTGTTCGGTTTCTACATCGCGCTCACCGACTGGAATCTCAGCTCCTTCAGTGGACGCAGGTTCAACGGGCTCGCCAATTTCTGGCAGATGCTGGGCGATCCCTACTACCGCAATGCGCTGTTCAACATGGTGCTCTATGTGCTGGCGGTGGCGGTCGAATATGTCATTGCCTTCGGCCTGGCGCTGCTGCTTAACGCGCAGATCCGGGCACGAAAATTCTTCCGCGTCGTCTTCCTCTTACCCTTGATGTTGTCGCCGGTCGCGGTGTCGTGGATGATCGGCAAATCGCTGATGGAATACCGGTTCGGACCGGCAGCGACGCTGGCGCGCCATCTCGGCTGGGAGAATCCAGCCTTCTTCAGCGATCCGATCATCGCGCGCATCGCAATCATGGTGCTGGATGCCTGGACGTTCATTCCGTTCATGATGATCATGCTGCTGGCCGGGCTGCAGGCGATGTCGCGCGAGGTGCTCGAAGCCGCCCGCGTGGACGGCGCCAATGTGTGGCAGACCTTCTGGCAGGTCACCTTCCCGCTGATGCTGCCGGTGTCGGTGACGGCGGTGATCCTGCGCATCATCTTCAAGCTGAAGCTTGCCGACATCATCATCACGGTGACATCGGGAGGCCCGGGCGGCGCCACCGATTCCGTGTCGAGCTTCATCTATCGCGAATACCGCGACCGCTCGAATGTCGGCTACGGAACCATGCTGGCGATGGCCTACCTAGTGATCATCATCGTGTTCGTCACGTGGCTGTTGAAATTTGCCAACCGTTTCGTGCGCAATGTGAATTGAAGCAGGGCGGGTCAATTGAAGCAAGATCGGGTGAATTGAAGCAAGATGAGCGTACTCACCACCGAATATGTAGCCTCGGAGATCCGCTCGCCGGCGAGCTTCCTCGCCAGCCGCTTCTTCATCTACGCGGCGCTGGCGTTCTGGGCGTTCGTCTGCCTGTTCCCGATCTACTGGACGATCACGACCTCGTTCAAAACCGCGGTCGACGTCACCCAAGGCCATCTGATCCCCTTCGTCGACTTCCAGCCGGACTGGAAGGGCTGGCGCTCGCTCGGCCTGTCGCCGGACTCGATCTTCCAGACCTCGACGGTGCGCGAGGAGTTCCTCAAGCGCTTCATGAATTCGGTGATCACCTCGGTCGGCGCATCGAGCCTGGCCATCGTCATCGGCAGCCTCGCCGCCTACGGGCTCACCCGCTATCGCTACCATTTCGCCTGGTTCAAGAACGAGGACATCTCGTTCTTCTTCCTGTCGCAGCTGATCCTGCCTCCGGTGGTGCTGGCACTGCCCTTCCTGGTGCTCTACCGTGAAGTCGGCCTGCTCGACACGCGCGTCGGGCTGATCCTGCTCTACACGCTGATGGTGCTGCCGATCGTCATCTGGATCATGCGCGACCAGTTCAACTCCATCCCGGTCGAGCTCGAGGAAGCAGCGCTCGTTGACGGGTTGTCGATCTGGGGAGCCTTCTTCCGCATTGTCATGCCGATCGCGCTGCCCGGCATGGTCGCCGCCTTCATCCTGGCAATGGTTTTGTGCTGGAATGAATATTTCTTCGCGGCCCTTTTGACATCGACCGATGCCAAGACCATCCCCGTCATGGTGGCGAGCCAGACCGGCTCGCAAGGCATCAACTGGTGGTCGATGGCAGCGCTTGCCACGGCGGCCATCGCCCCGCTTGCGGTCATAGGCATTGCGCTTGAGCGCTATCTGATCATGGGCATGACCGCGGGAGCGGTGAAGTAGGCATGGCGATGCCGGCCAGCGCCCTGATCGGCTGTTGATCGCCGAGTACAGTGTTGATAGGCGTGGGGCGAGCATGCCCCGAGTTTGTTTGCGCCTACATCGCCTCCGACGGCGCAAAGAAGCAATTTTCGTGCTCCTCTGTCGGATGCAGGCAGATGTGGAAGTTGTCGTCTCCTGACGGAATGACACTGTCGTAGGGAACGAAGTATCGGTTCTGGTGGGTGACTTTCTGATGGTCACCTGGCCGCAGAATGATCACATAGCCGTCGGCCTGCGGTGTTACGGTCATGCTGGGAATCCTGCCGCACTCTCCTGTCGTTGGATTGCCGTGACAGCAGGCTGGCGGATAAGTCCAGCCGCTATCGGCATTGTGCGCAAACACAGAAACATTCTGAACTGCTGCAGCCGTGACGATCACGCCTGCCAAGCTTGCCATACGTCGTTTTCCGACCTCGTGCACCGAGCGGCTCCAGGGCCTAAAGGCATTGCCGGAGCGATAGTATACCATTACCGATTGCTAATATATAAGAAGCGGTCTCCTGATAGTCCCGTTCGAAAGGAGCCCGCTAGCTTGAAAGCGTGGCGCGCAGGTGGTCGAGGATCATGGCGACACCCTTTCGTCCCAACTCCGCCGAAGCATCCTTGGCGCTCGCCGTGTACCAGCCGGTATTGTCGGCGTAATGGCTGGCATCCACCGTTTCAGGACATAGCGCCAGCATCAGCGAGGTCTCGCCAATGCCGGCATGGTCGAACGGGTACTTGCCGTTCATAGGCACCGGCATCAGTGGATGCACCTGCACCCAGTTGAAGAAATTGGCGCCTTCGGCGTGCTCGGCATAGTAGTCGGCCATCGCCTCGGAGCCCCACCAGCCTTCGCCGCGTTCCTTCTCGAGAAAGCGGAAGATCGCCTGGCGGCCGGCGGTCTTGAACGCCAGATCGGTCGGCATGCCGGCGGTGAAATTCTCGGTCTGGTGGTGGATGATGGCGTGGATGTTGCGAAAGCCGATGCGCAGCAGGCTGTAGAACAGCTCCTCGCCGAACGGTGCCAGCGCATTGCCGCCGACCTGCACCGAGCCGCTGCCCTCCGGCGGCGCCACAGCGTAGCTCGCAGCACCGTAGTAGAAGGGTGGCAGGATGACGACGTCCCTCTCCTTTTCGAACAGCTCCAGGGTCTTGATGACGGCCAGCGTGTCCATGCCGACGGCCATGTGCTCGCCATGGTATTCGAGCACGCCAAGCGGCAGGGCGACCGGCCAGTTCTCGGCGATCGCCCTGCGGATCTGGTGAGGCAGCATCAGTTCGTAGCGCATGATCTATTCCATGTTGGTGTGGCGCGCGCGCATGGCGTCCGGCGACGCGCCGATCAAGTCCTTGAGCTTCAGCACCATCACTTCGAACAGCAGGAACAATGCGCCTTCAAAGACCGAACCCATCGGCAGCACCGACGTCTTCCGCGCTCCCTGGTCGCTGGCCATGGTCTGCGCGGGAATGAGCAGCGTGAAATCGGCGCGCTTTGCCGCGCTGCCATCGTCCTGGGCCGTCAGCAGCAGGTTGGTCGCGCCTGCATCGTTCGCGACCTGCATGAGGGTCAGCACGGTCGAGGTTTCTCCGGGTCCGGAACTGACCAGGAAGACATCGCCTGGCCCCAGGGGCGGCGTGGTCATGTCGCCGACCACGGCGACCGGCAGGCCAAGATGGTAGAGCCGCATGGCAAAACCCTTGGCCTGCAAGGCCTCGCGGCCACAGCCATAGACGACGATCTGTCGGGCGCCGGCCAGCATCTTGCAAGCAGCATCGATCCGGTGCTCATCGACGCGCGCCAGCACGCCGCCGAGTTCGTCGAGCGCGGTCTCGAACAGGCTTTTGCTCTTGTCGCTCACCGCAAACCTGCCATCGAAAACACCCTGGGATTTGCCGCTCTTGCTGCCACGAACAGCTTGATTTCATTCATGCTAGCAATCGCGAAAATGCGTGTCCAACGCTGCGCGGCGCTTTTGCCTGATCACAGGCATGATAATGTCATGCAGACAAATCAAGCGAGGCAAACGGCAGGATATGAAGACACGGCATTTCGACCGCATCGGCAATGGCGGCATCAGCTTCACCGAACTCGGCTTCGGCACGGCGCCGCTTGGCAATCTCTACCGTGCCGTCTCAGACGAGGATGCCAACGCCACGCTGGAGGCCGCCTGGGCGACCGGCTGCCGCTACTACGACACCGCGCCGCTCTACGGGCTTGGCCTGTCGGAAACCCGGCTCAACCCTTTCCTGCGCGGCAAGAAGCGCGACGACTATGTGCTGTCGAGCAAAGTCGGTCGCATCATGCGCGTCTGCCCGCCTGAAGAGCGCACCGGCATCGGCAAGTTCTTCGACACGCCATCGCGCCGCGAGGTGTACGACTACAGCTATGACGGGGTCATGCGCTCGTTCGAAGCCTCGCTGGAGCGCCTCGGCGTCGACCGTATCGACATTCTCTTCGTGCACGATGTCGACATCTTTACCCATGGTAGCAAGGAAGCGTCGGACCGCCGCATCGAAGAATTCATGCGCTCCGGCTATTACGGTTTGCTCTCGCTGCGCGACCAGGGCGTGATCAAGGCATTCGGCGGAGGCATCAATGAGTGGCAGGTTGCGCAGACGCTGGCCGAGCGCGGCGATTTCGACCTGTTCCTGCTTGCCGGCCGCTATACGCTGCTGGAACAGGAGGCGCTGACATCCTTCCTGCCGCTTTGCCAGGCGCGCGGCATCGGCATCGTTCTGGGCGGGCCCTACAACTCCGGCATCCTGGCGACGGGACCGAAGCCCGGCGCACACTACAACTATTCCGAAGCGCGGAAGGACATCCTCGACCGGGTCGCCGCCATCGAAAGCGTCTGCAAGCGCCACGGCGTGCGCCTGATCGAGGCCGCGCTGCAATTCCCGCTGCTGCACCCCTCGGTCGTCTCGGTGATCCCCGGTGGCCAGCGGCCGAGCGAAGTCGAGAGCAACCGTTCGCTGCTCGATGCAAAACTGCCCGCAGCGCTTTGGGCCGATCTCAAGAAGGAAGGCCTCATGCGCACCGAGGCGCCGACCGCATAACCCAGTCGCCATGCGCATCGGCGTCGGGCACAAAAATGAAAAGCCGGGCAAGCCCGGCTTTTCTGGTCTCTGAAAAGAAAAAGGCGCTTAGTTGACTGCGTCCTTGAGGCCCTTGCCGGCCGAGAACTTCGGCACGGTGCGTGCCGGGATCTTTACTTCGGCGCCGGTCTGAGGATTGCGGCCGGTCGACGCCGCACGCTTTGACACGGTGAAATTGCCAAAGCCGACAAGCCGGACATCGCCGCCCTTCTTCAGTTCGCCGCTGATCACGGAGAATACCGCATCCACCGCCGACTGCGCGTCACCCTTCGAAATGCTCGCGGCGTCGGCGACAGCGGACACCAGTTCGTTCTTGTTCATAAAAATTCCCTTCCATGAGAACACCGGAACTTACGACTCATCCGGCAGGAAACGGACTTTAGAAAGAAGCGTTGCCGCAACCAAGTCGCAAAGCCGTGAAAAAAGCGGAAAAAGCCCGGAATTCCGGGGTTTTTCACATGAAAAAGCCGGGCGCGAAGCCCGGCTCTCTGTTTGTGCATTGCAACCTTGGCGAAAACCAACGCATGGCTCCGAAAAACGCAGCCGGTTTTCGGAAAGGGCCATGCGCAAGTCCAAGTCCGAGAGCGTCCTTTGCTCGTCCAAGCGGACGCGCACCGCTCTAGTGCGCAAGCGTCTTCCCGGCATCGTCCGTGGTGTCGGTCGCGGCCGGAGGATTCACCGGCTCGATCCATTCGATCGCCTCCGGCATACGCACCAGCGCGTGGCGCAACACTTCACCGACCCGTGCGACCGGAATGATCTCCATGCCGTTCTTCACGTTGTCCGGAATGTCCGCCAGATCCTTGGCGTTGTCTTCCGGGATCAGCACCTTCTTGATGCCGCCGCGCAATGCGGCAAGCAGCTTCTCCTTCAGGCCGCCGATCGGCAGAACCCTGCCGCGCAGCGTGATCTCGCCGGTCATCGCCACATCCGCCTTGACCGGAATGCCGGTCAGAACGGAGACGATTGCGGTCGCCATCGCCACGCCGGCCGACGGTCCGTCCTTGGGCGTCGCACCTTCCGGAACGTGCACGTGGATGTCGCGCTTGTCGAACAGCGGCGGCTCGACGCCGAAATCGATGGCACGGGAGCGGACATAGGAAGCCGCCGCCGATATCGATTCCTTCATCACGTCGCGCAGATTGCCGGTCACCGTCATGCGGCCCTTGCCGGGCATCATGACACCTTCGATCGTCAGCAGTTCGCCGCCGACTTCCGTCCAGGCGAGCCCGGTAACGACACCGACCTGATCGTCAGCCTCGACCTGGCCGAAGCGGAAGCGCGGAACACCGAGATAGTCGGCGAGGTTCGCCGCCGTGATGTCCACCGTCTTCTTCTTCGTCTTCAGGATCTCGGTCACCGCCTTGCGGCCGAGCTTCATCAACTCGCGCTCCAGGCTTCTGACGCCCGCTTCACGGGTGTAGGTCTGGATGATGGCACGGATCGCGTCCTCGCCGACGGAGAACTCCTTCGGCTGCAGGGCATGGTCGCGAACCACCTTCGGCATCAGGTGCCGCTTGGCGATCTCGATCTTCTCGTCCTCGGTGTAGCCGGCGATACGGATGATCTCCATGCGGTCCATCAAGGGCGCAGGGATGTTCAGCGTGTTCGCCGTCGTCACGAACATCACGCTCGACAGGTCGTATTCGACCTCGAGGTAATGGTCCATGAACGTCGAGTTCTGTTCGGGATCGAGGACCTCGAGCAGAGCCGATGACGGATCGCCACGGAAGTCCTGGCCCATCTTGTCGATCTCGTCGAGCAGGAAGAGCGGGTTGGACTTCTTCGCCTTCTTCATCGACTGGATGACCTTGCCGGGCATCGAGCCGATGTAGGTGCGGCGGTGGCCACGGATCTCGGCCTCGTCACGCACGCCGCCAAGCGCCATGCGGATGAATTCGCGACCGGTCGCCTTGGCGATCGACTTGCCGAGCGAGGTCTTGCCGACGCCGGGAGGGCCGACGAGGCACAGGATCGGCCCCTTCAGCTTCTTCTGACGGCTTTGCACAGCAAGGTACTCGACGATGCGGTCCTTGACCTTGTCGAGGCCGAAATGGTCGGTGTCGAGCACGTTCTGCGCAAAAGCCAGATCCTGCTTGACCTTGGAGTTCTTGCCCCACGGGATCGACAGGATCCAGTCGAGATAATTGCGCACGACCGTCGATTCAGCCGACATGGGCGACATCGTCCTGAGCTTCTTCAACTCGGCTTCCGCCTTTTCGCGGGCCTCCTTGGAGAGCTTGGTTTTCTTGATGCGCGCCTCGATCTCGGCGGCTTCGTCGCGGCCGTCCTCGCCCTCGCCGAGTTCCTTCTGGATCGCCTTCATCTGCTCGTTGAGGTAGTATTCGCGCTGCGTCTTCTCCATCTGGCGCTTGACGCGCGAGCGGATGCGCTTCTCCACCTGCAGGACGGAGATTTCGGCCTCCATGAAGCCCATCGCCTTTTCCAGACGCTCCTTCACCGAGAGCGTGGCCAGCATTTCCTGCTTTTCAGGGATCTTGATGGCGAGGTGCGAAGCGACCGTATCGGCGAGCTTGGAATAGTCGTCGATCTGGCTGGCGGCACCCACCACTTCGGGCGAGATCTTCTTGTTCAGCTTGACGTAGTTTTCGAAGTCGGTGACGACGGAACGAGCCAGCGCCTCGACCTCGACCTCTTCCTCGTCCGGCTCGACCAATGCCGAGGCGCGGGCCTCATGGAAGTCGGGACGGTCGGTGAACGAGACGATTTTCGCGCGCGAGGCGCCCTCGACCAGAACCTTGACGGTGCCGTCGGGCAGCTTCAGCAATTGCAGCACATTGGCGAGCGTGCCGATGTCGAAGATGGCATCGGGCTCGGGATCGTCGTCTGCGGCATTCATCTGAGTGGCAAGCAGGATCTGCTTTTCCTGACCCATCACCTCTTCCAGCGCCTTGATCGACTTCTCACGCCCGACGAAGAGCGGAACGATCATATGCGGGAATACCACGATGTCGCGCAGTGGGAGGACTGCGAAGACGCCGTCGCTGGGTGCCTTGGATATTTTGGCCATTGTCCAACCTTTCATGTCGCGGCCGCCAATCAGCCAACCGCGAATCTTACATTAACGACCGGGGATCGTTCCGCCTACCATCGTTTGTGACGGGATTTTTACAGCACAGAAATCGGGCACCTCGGCCTTCTCCATTTAGTTGGATGCACGATCCCCAAAGATCAAGGGGCGAGTCCAAATCCGTAGCTCCAGCGTGCCCGCAAGTGACACATTTGCGACGACCACACCGAACGTCCTGCAAAAAACCTGCGCGACAGCAAAACGGCGCCTTGCGGCGCCGTTTCAGAACTTCGCTGCGGGCTCATGTCAGGCGCTGACATTGCCCTTCTTTTCCTTCTGCTCGGAGTAGATATAGAGCGGCCGGGCGCTGCCGGTCACCACCTCCTCCGAAATTACCACCTCGCGCACGCCCTCGAGCGCCGGGAGTTCGAACATCGTGTCGAGCAGGATCGCTTCCATGATCGAACGCAGGCCGCGCGCGCCGGTCTTGCGCTCGATGGCGCGCTTGGCGATCGCCGACAGCGCGTTCTCGTGGAAGGTCAGGTCGACATTCTCCATCTCGAACAGCCGCTGATACTGCTTGACCAGCGCGTTCTTCGGCTCGGTCAGGATCTGGATCAGCGCCGGCTCGTCGAGATCTTCCAGCGTCGCCAGGACCGGCAGACGGCCGACAAACTCGGGAATAAGACCGAATTTCAGCAAATCCTCGGGCTCGACCAGGCGGAAGACATCGCCGGTGCGGCGATCCTCGGGCGAGGCGACAATGGCACCGAAGCCGATCGACGTCTTGCGGCCGCGATCCGAGATGATCTTGTCCAGCCCGGCGAAGGCGCCGCCGCAGATGAACAGGATGTTGGCGGTATCGACCTGCAGGAACTCCTGCTGCGGATGCTTCCTGCCGCCCTGCGGCGGCACGGAGGCGACGGTGCCTTCCATGATCTTCAACAGCGCCTGCTGCACGCCCTCGCCCGACACGTCGCGGGTGATCGAAGGGTTGTCCGACTTGCGCGAAATCTTGTCGATTTCGTCGATGTAGACGATGCCGCGCTGGGCCCGCTCGACATTGTAGTCGGCCGACTGCAACAGCTTGAGGATGATGTTTTCGACGTCCTCGCCGACATAACCGGCTTCGGTCAGCGTCGTCGCATCAGCCATGGTGAAGGGTACGTCGATGATGCGGGCGAGCGTCTGCGCAAGCAGCGTCTTGCCGCAACCGGTCGGGCCTATCAGCAGGATGTTGGACTTCGCCAGCTCGACATCGTTGTTCTTGCCGGCATGCGCGAGGCGCTTGTAGTGGTTGTGGACCGCCACCGACAGCACGCGCTTGGCGTAAGGCTGGCCGATGACGTAGTCGTCGAGAACCTTGAGGATCTCCTGCGGTGTCGGCACGCCTTCGCGCGACTTCACCATCGAGGTCTTATTCTCCTCGCGGATGATATCCATGCAAAGCTCGACGCACTCGTCGCAGATGAAGACCGTCGGACCGGCGATCAGCTTGCGCACTTCGTGCTGGCTTTTGCCGCAAAACGAGCAGTAAAGCGTGTTCTTGGAATCGCCGCTGTTGTTGCCGACCTTGCTCATTTTCATGTCCTTTCATGGCCGCCCGCCGATGGTCTGGCTGAAAGGGCGCATTCTCTATCTATCGCGGGAATCCGCCGCCGCCAGTGTGTCCCGGCTCCCGCAACGCTTCCCTACGAAACACAAATCAGAAAACGTGGCAATGATTCGCGACAACCCCGCATAAAGCTAAGCCGCCGAAACTCAACATAGGCTTAACGTAGGCAATCCTGTCCCCCGAGGGAACAGCCAATTGTGGCCGAAATGCCGCAAGACACGCCAAAAGCGCGTGATGGCGCCATCCAGCTGCCAATAAGCCCTTATACCAGAGCGACTTCTGCCGCCTCGCGCGACGAAATGACCTTGTCGATGAGACCGAAGTCCTTGGCCTCGTCGGCGGTCATGAAATGGTCGCGGTCGAGCGTCCTTTCAATCTCTTCGTAGCTTTTGCCGGTGTGCTTGACATAGACCTCATTGAGGCGGCGCTTCAGCTTGATGATGTCCTGCGCATGGCGTTCGATGTCGGACGCCTGGCCCTGGAAACCACCGGAAGGCTGGTGAACCATGATGCGGGCGTTCGGCGTGGCAAAGCGCATGTCCTTGTGGCCGGCGGTCAGGAGCAGCGATCCCATCGAGGCGGCCTGGCCGATGCAGAGCGTCGACACGGCCGGCTTGATGAACTGCATGGTGTCGTAGATCGCCATGCCCGAGGTGACGACGCCGCCCGGCGAGTTGATGTAGAGATTGATTTCCTTCTTCGGATTCTCGGCTTCGAGGAACAGCAGCTGCGCGCAGACCAGCGTCGCCATGCCGTCCTCGACCGGACCGGTGATGAAAATGATGCGCTCCTTGAGGAGACGCGAGAAAATGTCATAGGCCCGCTCGCCGCGATTGGTCTGTTCGACCACCATCGGAACGAGGTTCATGTAGGTTTCGACGGGGTTTTTCATCAGATATCTCTTATCTCGCGGTGGGATTCCGGCGCCGGCAATGCTGGCAGATCGGGCAGAATCGGTTCTGGATCGGTATTCCGTAAATAGGATGCCGGCTCATCCTTGTGCAAGGCCGACCCCTCCTAGCCATCTGGGTAAGTCGAATCAAGCTTCCTGACCAACGATTCGCAAGGGCAGGTGCTCCTGCGAGCCTATAGCCGCACCGCCATTACTGCATGGTAGCTGTTTCTTAACCGCGTCCGAGGCATTGCCGGTTAGGTTGGCCGCTGGCGGTCTTCAGGCCACCTCCGCCCGCAGCCAGCGCTTCAGGCCGGCGACATCGCCATTGCCGACGGCAGCGGCAACACGCCGGCCGACCGCCGCCCCGAACTTGTAACCATGGCCGGAGCAGGCCGAGACGATCAGGCACTTGCCCTTTTCATACGCCATGAATTTCTCGTCTGATGTGAAGGTGTAGGCGCAGGTGACGACCTCGGTCACCCTGTATTCCTCGATCCGGGCTATCGGCGGCGAGAAGAGGTTGCGGATCGCCTCGCCCTCGCCCGGCACTGGCTGACGGTTCCAGTCGGCATCGCTGGTCGGCACCCTATGCAGCCCCGAACCGAACTTCATGCCGGCGCCGCCGGAGGGCGGGATCACATAGCCGTCGGTCGCGCCGCCGATATCAAGGACAACCGGCGAAGCCTGCCAGGCCACTCTCAAGTCAGCCGGCGGTTCGACATAGGCGAGCGCGGTTCGATAGGTCTTCAGTTCGCCGTCCAGCTCCGGGAACAGTTTCAACACCCAGGCTCCTGCCGTGACGATGATGCGGTCGGCCTGCATCGTGTCGCCGCTTTCGAGCACGAGGTGGCCGGCTTCGGCATCGATTGCCGTCACTTTGCTGTGCTCGTACACATTGGCACCGTTGGCACGCAACCAGGCGGCAAGGCCGGAAGCTATCTTGCGGCAGTGGAGCGCGCCGCCTTCCGGCGAATAATAGGCATAGCGGAACGTGCCTGGCTCGAGAAACGGCCAGCGTTTCACCGCCGCGTCCGGCTCCAGCAATTCGAAAGGAAAATTGCCCTCTTCCAGGCCCTCGCGGTATTCCTCGGCCTCGTCGCCCGGCTCGCGCGAGATGCAGACAAATCCGCGCGCATCGAGATGGCTTTCGCCGAGATCGGCCCACATCTCGTCCCAAGCCTGATAGGCTTCGGTGATCAGCCGGCCATAGCCGGTTCCGGCCCGGTAGGCGCGGCGGATGATGCGATGGTGGTCACCCGACGCGGCCAGCGGATTGGGGATCGGTCCCTGTTCGACGATCGACACGCTATGGCCGGCCTTGACCAGCGACCACGCGGTGGAGAGACCGGCAATACCCGCGCCGACAACGATCACATTCATCAAATCAGACTTTCCGCAGCGGTATCGGCTGGCTCAACGCATTGGGTTGCGGGCGCCAACATACGGTCTGGAAACAGGCTGGCAAGCCGCGCTATTGGTCTGGCATGAGCAAATTGGCGCCGCCCTCCCTGGCCTTTGATCCAGTCACTCGCCGCCTGCGGCTTGACCCGCACGAGCCGACCTTTTTTCAAAACCCGTACGAGGCCTATGCCTTTCTGCACGGCGCATCGAATGCATTTTTCTGGGAGGAATTCGACTTCTGGTGCTTTGGCGGCTTCGACGATGTCAACCGGCTGCTGCGCGACCGCCGCTTCGGCCGCCAGAACCCGGCCGGTATTCCAGACAGCCGCGGCATAGGCGAGGACCGCAGCCATCTCAGGGCATTCGACGGCATCGAAGCCAATTCGATGCTCGAACTGGAGCCGCCGGTGCACACGCGGCTGAGAACACTGGTCAACCGCGCCTTCGTCTCGCGGCAGGTCGAACGGCTGCGGCCGCGTGTCGAAGTGCTCGCCAACGAGCTGATCGACCGGTTCGAACCGGGCAAGACCGTCGATCTGTTGCCGGCCTTCGCAGCGCCGCTGCCGATCACCATCATCGCCGAAATGCTCGGCGTGCCGGTCGAGACGGGGCCGCAGCTGCTCGACTGGTCGCACCGGATGGTTGCTATGTACATGCATGGCCGCACGCGCGAAACCGAGGAGACGGCCAACCGCGCGGCGGGCGAATTTGCCTATTTCCTGCGCGGTTGCGTCACCGAGCGACGCAAGAACCCCGGCGACGACCTGCTGTCGCTGCTGATCTCGGCGCAGGAGGACGGCCAAAAACTGTCGGAGGACGAGATGGTATCCTCCGCGATCCTGCTGCTCAATGCCGGCCATGAGGCGACGGTGCACCAGACCGGCAATGCCGTCCGCTCGATCCTGGCGCAAGGCGGCGACCCGCGGCGGTTCTTCGCCTCACCCGAAGCGACCGCGGCCACGGTCGAGGAATGCCTCCGCTTCGACGCGCCGCTGCACATGTTCACGCGCTACGCCTACCAGGAGATCGAAGTTGCCCCCGGCATCGTCGTGCAGCCGGGCCAGACGGTCGGGCTGCTGCTCGGCATGGCCAATCATGACCCGCGCGCCTTTGCCGAACCGCAAGCCTTCCGGCCCGATCGCGCGGACCAGAAGAACGTGTCCTTCGGCGCCGGCATTCATTTCTGCATCGGTGCGCCGCTGGCCCGGCTCGAGTTGCAGGTGTCGCTGAAAACCCTGTTCGAACGGCACCCAAAGCTCCATCTTGCCGAAAGCCCAAGCTTCCGCGACACTTACCACTTCCATGGGCTGGAAACGCTCGCCGTCGGCTTCTGACGATTTGCGGCTGCCTGCCCGCGAAATGCTGGCCCAGGGCATCGGCCAGGAAGGGCTCGATCTCCTGGCGCAGTATTATTGCGACGAGATCTCCGCCTGCCTCAGCCAGTTTCCGGTGAAATAGTCATACCCAGGCAGTGCAAGCTTGGCTCGATGCTCGCGGGGAGCCTGAAAGCCGTTGCTGGCGGGCCCCTGTTGATCCATGCCAAATCGCAAGATCGGTCGAGCGCGACATACCCGGAAAGGCCTAACTGGTGTCGTCACGGAGGAAGAGACGTTGAAGGCCGCACTTGAAAACTACCAGGCCCGAATGCAGCGAGTGCTGGACCATATAGACCAGCATCTCGATGACGATCTGAGCCTGGAGGCGTTGAGCGGTGTCGCGGCGTTCTCGAAATACCATTTCCACCGGCAGTTCACGTCCACCTTCGGGGTGTCCGTGCATCGCTATGTCCAGCTCGCCCGCATGAAGCGGGCTTCGTACAGGCTTGCCGAGAGTGACGCCCAAAGCGTCACCGACATAGCCATGGATGCCGGTTACGACGCACCGGATGCCTTCGCCCGCGCCTTTCGGCAACGGTTCGGACAATCGCCCTCGTCGTTCCGGAAGTCTCCCGACTGGGGGTCGTGGCTCATGGCCTTCGGGCCCCTCGAAAAAGCAAGGAACACGCTCATGCAGATAATCTTTGAACACGACGACGTGACGATCCGCGATGTGCCTCCGACGCCGGTGGCGATCATGGAACATCGCGGAGACCGGGCGACGCTCCAGGACACCATCCAGCGGTTCATCGCCTGGCGTAAGGCCGCGGGCTTGTCGCCCGAGATAAGCCCGACCTTCAACGTCTTCCGTTCCGAAAGGGAGCCCGCGATCCCGGCTGACTACAGCATGGACATTTGTGCCGGGACCGCCCAACCGATCGAGGCGAATGACGCACAGATGAAGGCTGGCGTGATCCCCGGCGGACGCTGTGCGGTGCTGCGCTACCCCGGCAACACCAACAATCTCGAGCCCGCAGCACTTTACCTTTATCGGGAATGGCTTCCGGCGAGCGGCGAGGAAGCACGCGACTTTCCGATCTATTGCCAACGGCATCTGTCTCACTTCCCGGAGGGGCCGCTACGCGAAGTGGTCGTTGAACTCTTTCTGCCTCTGAAATAGCTCGGCAGGACAGCGGTTTGTCCCTTCCGCTCGCGAGAATCATGGCGACGCGAGATCAGAGCTTGATCACGTATTCCTTGCGAGTCGTTTCAAGCACTTCCCAGCTGCCATTGAAGCCTGGCCTCAGCACGAAGCTGTCGCCGGTCTTGACGGTGCGCGCTTGCCCACCGTCCTCCGCGATCACCGAAACGCCGGACAGGATGTGGCAGAACTCCCACTCGTCATAGACGATGCGCCATTTGCCGGGAGTCGATTCCCAGATGCCGGCGTAGAGGCCGCCGTCGCGCTCCTCGACATTCCAGGTGCGAAATTTGGGATCGCCAGAGATCAGGCGATCCGGCGCCGGCGCGCCGGATTCGGGTTCGACGCTGTCCGTCGATATTGTCAGGTAATGCGCCGACAAGACTTGCCTCCATGAAAAGAGCCGGCGCTGCGCGCCGACCCTCCCCACAAGGGGGAGGGTAAAAAGATCAGACCTTGGCGAGCGCCTGTTCGAGGTCGGCGACGATGTCGTTGACGTCCTCGATGCCGATCGACAGCCGCACCGTGTCCGGTCCTGCGCCGGCCTTGACCTTCTGCTCATCGGAAAGCTGGCGGTGCGTGGTCGAAGCCGGGTGGATGACCAGCGACTTGGTGTCGCCGACATTGGCCAGGTGCGAGAACAGTTCGAGCGCCTCGACGAATTTGACGCCGGCGTCATAGCCACCCTTCAGCGCGAAGGTGAACACGGCGCCGGCGCCCTGCGGCGAGTATTTCTTCTGCAGCGCATTGTTCTTGTCGGTCGGCAGGCCTGGATAGTTCACCGAAGCGACCTTGGGGTGGTTGGACAGCCAGGCGGCGACTGTCACGGCGTTGTCGCAGTGGCGCTGCATGCGCAGCGGCAACGTTTCCAGGCCGGTCAGGATGAGGAAGGCGTTGAACGGCGAGATGGCCGGGCCGAGATCGCGCAGGCCGAGCACGCGCGCGGCAATGGCGAAAGCGAAATTGCCGAACGTTTCGTGCAGGACGAGACCGCCATATTCGGGGCGCGGTTCCGATAGCATCGGGTACTTGCCCGACTTCGACCAGTCGAAGGTGCCACCGTCGACGATGGCGCCGCCGATCGAATTGCCGTGGCCGCCGATGAATTTGGTCAGCGAATGCACGACGATGTCGGCGCCATGCTCGATCGGTCGGATCAGGTAGGGCGAGGCCAGCGTGTTGTCAACGATGAGCGGCAGGCCATGCTTGCGCGCGATGTCGCCGATCTTCTCAATGTCGACGAAGGTGCCGCCCGGATTGGCGAGGCTCTCGATGAAGATCGCCTTGGTCCTGTCATCGATCTGGCTTTCGAAGGTCGAGATGTCGTTGGTGTCGGCCCAGCGCACCTCCCAGCCATAATTCTTGAAGGCATGGCCGAACTGATTAATCGAACCGCCATAGAGCTTGTTGGCGGCAACGAAATTGTCGCCAGGCTGCATCAGATTGTGGAACACGATCACCTGCGCGGCGTGACCGGAGGCGACCGCAAGAGCCGCCGTGCCGCCTTCGAGCGCCGCCATGCGCTCTTCCAGCACCGCCTGCGTCGGATTCATGATGCGGGTGTAGATGTTGCCGAAAGCCTTCAGTCCGAACAGTGAGGCGGCATGGTCGGCGTCGTCGAAGACGAAGGAGGTCGTCTGGTAGATCGGCGTGGCACGAGCGCCGGTCGCCGGGTCGGGCTTGGCCCCGGCGTGGACGGCGAGCGTATTGAAACCTGGCGTGCGGGTCACTGAAAACCTCCCTGAAAAACCTTCTGAAATTCGCCGGGCATTCTTGGCGAAGCCCGGCCGCGAATGCAAAGAAGAAAATACCCTTCCGTGCAGGACCTTCTATCAAGCGGCAGGAAAATACGGCGTTTGCCGGAATAATTTTGCGCTGTTGCCCCTTGCCTATTTCTGGCGGACGCCGAAACTCTGAAATCCGGAGCGCATCAGCGGCTTCTTCGACGACAGCACGCCGGAGTTGACGCCGGTCCAGCCGATCTCGCCGGACAGTTTACCGTATTCGATCTTGGGGCAGCGGTTCATCACCACCTTGATGCCGGCAGCCTCGGCGCGCGCGGCGGCCTCGTCATGACGGATGCCAAGCTGCATCCAGATCACTTTCGGCAAGGGGTCGAGCCGCAACACCTCGTCGATGATGCCGGGCACCGCTGCTGGCGCGCGAAAGATGTCGACCATGTCGATCGGCTCCGGAATGTCGGCCAGCCTGGCATAGGTCATCCGGCCGAGGATCTCCTTGCCGGCCTGGCCGGGATTGATCGGAAACACCGAAAACCCCTTGGCCAGCAGATATTTCAGCACGAAATAGCTCGGCCGCACATCATTGGCGGATGCGCCGACCATGGCGACGGTCTTCACCGAATTGAGGATGCCGGCGATGTAGGTGTTGTCGTAGCTATCGTGGTTCATGGCTCGTCCTCATACAATGCCTCGTCGAGAAAGCCATCCGGGTCATTGCTGAAATCGCGCATCATGCGGAAATGGTCCGTATCGCGAAAATCGGCGGGTTCCAGCCCGAAGCGGCTGATGCGGAACAGCTGCGCGCCGGGACAAGCCATCAGCAATGGCGAATGCGTCGCCATGATCACCTGCGCGGTGCCCGACTGGTCCATGCGCCGCAGCATCTTGAGCAGTTCGATCTGGCGCGATGGCGAAAGCGCGCTCTCGGGCTCGTCGAGAATATAGATACCTTGCCTGCGGCAGCGCTCCTCGAAGAAGCGGATGAACCCCTCGCCATGCGACCAGGACAGGAAGTCCGGCGGCGGTGGCTTGAACGGATCGTCCAGCGCCGCCTGGTCGAGATAACGAGCCACGGAGTAGAAGGATTCGGCACGAAAGAACCAGCCGGCGGTGACCTTCGGCAGCCAGTGGCCGCGGAATGTGTTTGCCAATGCTGAGCCACTCTTGTCGATGGCGCTGGAATGGTCGACTGGCCGGTAGCCCTTGCCGCCGCCGGCTTCGTCATAGCCGGCCAATGCGCCGATCGCCTCGAGCAGCGTCGATTTGCCGGTGCCGTTCTCGCCGACGATAATGGTGATCGGCGTGGTGAATTCGAGTTCGAAGTCCTGGCCGCGAAACAGCGGCAGGTTCCAGGGATATTTTTCCCAATCCTCGACCCGCGCGGGGTCGAGCAGGATGCGCTTGAGATAGGGTGCTTTGAGCTGCGTCAGCTGCTTGCGGTGGGCCATCAATCGGGCAGCGAGATCGTGCCGTCTTTCGCGATCGGAAAGGCCGGATTGTGCGCCACTTCCCAGACATGCCCGTCGGCGTCGGCGAAATAGCCGTACCAGCCGCCCCAGAAGGCGCGTCCGGCCGGCTTGACGATGCGGCCGCCGGCTTTCTCGGCCCTGGCGAGGACTTCGTCGACCTCCGCGTCGGAACGGGTGTTGTAGGCGAGATAGACAGCGGACGGTGCGTCGGAAAAGGCAATACCCGAATCCTCCTCGGCGCTGGCGCGCGGGAACAGGCCGAGAATAACGCCGCCCATCTGGAAAAAGGCGACACCCTCGGTGATCCCGGTATGACGGGTCAGGCCCATCGCTTCGTAGAAGCGAACGGCGCGGTCGAGATCGTCTGTGGCGATGGTGACAATGGAGATGCGCGGTTCCATGGTGCTGCCCCTATTCGTCCGTCCATTCCGGTTTGCGCTTGCCGATGAAGGCGCCGATGCCTTCCTCGGCGTCACGCGCCAGCATGTTCTCGACCATGACGCGGCCGGTAAGGGCATAGGCATCCGCCAGTCCCATTTCGGCCTGCGCGTAAAAGGCTTCCTTGCCGGTCTTGACCACCAAAGATGATTTGGCAGCAATGGTTTGCGCGTATTTGGTGACAATCTGATTCAGATACTCACGCGGCACGACGCGGTTGACCAGGCCGAATTCCTTGGCGGTTGCGGCATCGATCGTTTCGCCAGTCAGCAGCATCTCCATCGCATGCTTGCGCGAGACGTTGCGCGACAGCGCCACCATCGGCGTCGAGCAGAACAGGCCGATGTTGACGCCTGGCGTGCAGAAGGTCGCCTCATGCGAGGCAATCGCCAGATCGCAACTGGCGACCAGTTGCAGCCCGGCGGCGGTGGCGAGGCCGTCAACTTCGGCAATCACGGGCAGCGGATGACGCACGATCGCCTGCATCAGCGCGGCACAAGCCGCAAACGTCTCTTCGAAGAAGGCCTTGCCATGATCGGCATCGGCGCGCCGCGCGGTCATTTCCTTGAGATCATGGCCGGCGCAGAACACCTTGCCGGACGCCGACAAAACGATGACGCGAACGGCCTTGTCGGCCCTGGCGCGCTCGAGTTCCGCCGTCAGCGCCGCCATCACCGCCAGTGACAGGGCGTTGGCTGGTGGATTGGCGAGCGTCAGACGCAGCACGCCCTTGTCCAGCCTTGCGGCAACCGGACCGTCAACGGCAGCAGGCTTGATGGCAAGGATTTCGGCCATGGATAGGGTCTCCGCGATTCCGCTCGGGGTTGGCAGAGTATCTAATACCGGATCGGGTTTCGTCCAACACCGATCGCTTGCACCAAGGGACGAAGGTTGCCAGAAATGCCGCGCTGCGCTCATACAGGCATGCGCGAAACGAGAGGCCGACATGCCCGCCCATTCCAATCTCAAGCCGGTACTGACCGCACAACAAATCAACGCGCTGATGGAGACCGTCTATCCGCAACTCAACGAGCAGTTTAGATATTACGAGGCGATCGACGTGTTCCCAGGCGGCTGTATTGTGCGGCTCAATGCCGGCGAGCGGCATCTGCGTCCCGGCGGCACGGTATCCGGCCCCTCCCTGTTCACGCTGGCCGACATTGGTGGGTATGTCTGCGTGCTGTCGCATGCCGGACCGGATGCGCTCTCGGTGACCACCAATCTCAACATCAATTTCGTCCGCAAGGCCGAGGCCGGACCGATCGATGGTCACTGCCGCATCCTGAAGCTCGGAAAGAGCCTGATGGTGTTCGACATCGACATGGTTGCCGGCCCGGAAGGCCACACGGTGGCTCACGCCACCGGTACCTATTCGATCCCGCCGAAGCGTAACACATAGTGCCGGTGCGAGGACACGGCGCAGCAGGATGACATTATGGTCCTTGGTTTGGGCAAGAGCAGTCGGACCGGGGTAACAAGAAAGCTTTCCGCCGGGCAAGCAACCGACTAATCTTGGCCAGCATCCACGGTCGGAACCAGAGAGACTGAGCCCTTGGCAACGAACTCCACCTCTACGGGACACGAAGCCAGCGATGCGGGGTGGCTTGACTTGCACTTCGAGTCGTCGCGTCCTGAATATGAACAGGCGCTGCGTGCGATAGGCATTCAGCCGGGTTGGGCGGTTCTGGACGCTGGCTGCGGCAGCGGCAGCTTCTTGCCTGTCCTGCGTGACTTGGTAGGGCCGAGCGGAACGATCGATGTGATCGACATGGCACCCGAGAACATCGCGCGGGTGAAGGGCTGGATACCGGACCTTGGCCAGGAGCCGACAATCCACGCCCAAACTGGCAACGTTCTGGAATTGCCCTTTATCGACGCTTCCTTCGACTGCGTCTGGTCGGCCAACGTCATGCAATACCTGACCCCCGCCGAGTTCGTCCAAGCGGTCCGGGAAGCTTGCCGTGTCCTGAAGCCCGGCGGGACGCTTGCCATCAAGGACTTCGACTCGACCCTGTTGCATATCCTGCCGATCGACCGGGGCGTTCTCTCGCGTTTCATGGCGATCCGCCTGCAGGCATTCCGCGACAAGGGGGTATTGGGAACGGATTGCGGATCGACGCTGCCCGCTCGCCTTCGAGCCGTCGGCATCACACCTTTGTGGCGTAAGGGTTGGCTCGTGGAGCGCTGGGCGCCCGTTTCGTCTTGCACGCGCGCTTATGTCGCCGATCTCCTGGCTTACTTCGCATCCGTTTCAACCACTTACGACCTCAGCCAGGCCGACCGGAGCTATTGGCAGCGCCTGGGCCAAAATCCGGGCGAGCTGCTCGACCAGCCCGACTTCTGTTACCGAGAACTTTTTGTCCTTACGGTCTGTCGTACGACGTAGAGGCGTCACATTGGACCGGGATAGGCGACGCGCTACCGAGTCGATCCCAATTCACCGCCGCCTTGGCAGAAGGCAGCCACCTTGTCTCGGTCCCGTTCCTGTCGAACCATTTCGATGTGGTAAAATAATACCTTTTTGCTAAGCGATTGTTTTTGCTGCTTTTTGCGTACAAACCTGCTTTTCCTATGCCTTGACGCCACAACCACCCTCGCCTATAAGCCCCTCACGAAGCAGCGGCCCGCAAAGGCCGCCGTTTTGTTGTTGGCGGCGGGCAAGCGCTTTTCGCCAATCCAAGCAACAAGAAACGCCTTCCCTCGTGAAGGTCCGAACCGAAAGCAGAAAACATGACAACCTTTTCGCAGAAGCCTGCGGATGTGGTGAAGAAGTGGATCCTGATCGACGCCGAAGGTCTCGTCGTCGGTCGTCTGGCCACTGTCATCGCCAATCATCTTCGCGGCAAGCACAAGCCGACCTTCACCCCGCATGTCGATGACGGCGACAACGTCATCGTCATCAATGCCGACAAGGTGGTGTTCACCGGCAAGAAGTTCACCGACAAGGTCTATTACTGGCACACCGGCCACCCCGGCGGCATCAAGGAGCGCACCGCGCGCCAGCTGCTCGAGGGCCGTTTCCCCGAGCGTGTCGTTGAGAAGGCCGTTGAGCGCATGGTGCCGCGTGGCCCACTCGGCCGTCGCCAGATGAAGAACCTGCGCGTCTATGCAGGTGCCGAGCATCCGCATGTCGCCCAGCAGCCCCAGGTTCTCGACGTGGCCAAGCTGAATTCCAAGAACAAGAAGGTCGCATAAGATGGCTGAGCTTTCCTCGCTCGCAGAACTGGGCGCCGCCACCGGCAACACCAATACGCAAGCCGCGGCCCCCGTCCACGTCCAGAAGCTCGACAAGTCGGGCCGCGCCTATGCCACCGGCAAGCGCAAGAACGCCATTGCGCGTGTCTGGGTGAAGCCCGGCTCGGGCAAGATCATCGTCAACGACAAGGAATTCGCGACCTATTTCGCGCGCCCGGTCCTGCAGATGATCCTCAACCAGCCGATCATCGCCTCGAACCGTTCGGGCCAGTACGACATCGTCGCCACCGTCGTCGGCGGCGGCCTCTCCGGCCAGGCCGGCGCCGTGCGCCACGGCATCTCCAAGGCGCTGACCTACTACGAGCCGACGCTGCGCGCCGTGCTCAAGAAGGGCGGCTTCCTGACCCGCGACAGCCGCGTCGTCGAGCGCAAGAAGTACGGCAAGGCGAAGGCCCGCCGCAGCTTCCAGTTCTCGAAGCGCTAATCGCACCGCCGCTTCAGACAATCGAAAGGCCGCCTCCGGGCGGCCTTTTTGTTTGCGGCTCACCAATCACCCCATCCATGCCTTTGGCGTCACGACAGCTCAGGACTTGCCGGCCCTGATGAAATCGATGAACGCCCGCAACGGAGCCGGCACCAGGCGCCGGCCGGGATAATACAGAAACGGTCCGGAAAAACTCGGCCACCACGGTTCGAGAATGGGCTCAAGCGCACCGCTACCGAAGTAAGGGCGAAGCCAGCCCTCGAAGAGGCCGATGATGCCGGTGCCGGCGATGGCCGCATCGACGGCAAGGTCAGTCGCCCGCCGATCCGCACGATCAAAGGCCCCGTCGGATCGACCCGGACCACCTCGCCGTCGCGCTCGAATTCCCATGGCAGCATCGCACCGCTGGCAAAGCGGCCGCGCACGCAGGAATGTCCAAGCAGGTCGCTCGGGTGTTCCGGCCGTCCATGGCGATCGAGATAGGCAGGGCTGGCGGCGGTGGCGAAACGCTGCACGCGCGGCCCGATAGGCACCGCGATCATGTCCTGCTCCAGCCGCTCGTCATAGCGGATACCGGCGTCGCACCCTGCCGCCAGCACGTCGACAAAGTTCTCGTCGGCGATCACCTCCAGCCGGATACCGGGATAGGCGGCAAGGAAACCCGGGACGATGTCGGGCAATATCAGCCGCGCCGCACTCACCGGAACGTTGAGCCGCAACGAGCCCGCCGGCCTGTCGCGAAACCCGTTCACCACGTCCAGCGCCGCCTCCACCTCCGACAGCGCCGGGCCAAGCCGTTCCAGCAAGCTGAGGCCGGCCTCGGTCGGGACAACGCTGCGCGTGGTTCGGTTGAACAGCCTGACACCCAGCTGCGTCTCGAGGCGACGCACCGCCTCGCTCAAGCCGGAGGCACTGCCGCCGCTGGCACCCGCGCCGTCGCGGAAGCCGCCGGCGCGCGCCACCGCCACGAAAGCGTTCAGATCACTGAGGTCCATCATTGTTCGCAATTCCGCACAGCCTGTGTGAATTGTACCCGATTATCACCGGATCGAGCAGTGACTATCTCTGCCTCCTCAAAGGAGATCAATCATGTCCAATATTCAACAGGCCGGCACCTTCACCCTTGGCAGCCATACCGTGAAGCGGCTCGGCTACGGCGCCATGCAGCTCGCCGGGCCCGGCGTGTTCGGGCCGCCCAAGGATCATGACGCGGCGTTGGCCGTGCTGCGCGAAGCGGTTGCACAAGGCGTCGACCACATCGACACCAGCGACTTCTATGGTCCGCACGTCACCAACCGGCTCATCCGTGAGGCGCTGGCACCCTACCCCAGTGATCTCGTCATCGTCACCAAGATCGGCGCCCGCCGCGGTGCGGATGGTTCATGGCTGCCGGCCTTTTCTCCCGAAGCCCTGACCCAGGCGGTACACGACAATCTAGGCAATCTCGGGCTCGAAGTGCTCGATGTGGTCAATTTGCGCATCATGTTCGACACCCATGGCCCCGCCGAAGGGTCGATCGAAGCGCCGCTCACCGTGCTGGCTGAGCTTCAACGAAAGGGCCTGGTCAGGCATATCGGACTGAGCAACGTGACGGCTGCGCAGATCGCGCAAGGACGCCGGATCGCCGAGATCGTCTGTGTGCAGAACCAGTACAATCTGGCGCATCGCGGCGACGACGCCCTGATCGACGACCTCGCCCGCGACGGCATCGCCTATGTGCCGTTTTTTCCGCTCGGCGGCTTCAACCCGCTGCAGTCTTCGACGCTGTCCGATGTGGCGAAGCGCGTCGGCGCCACGCCCATGCAGGTCGCGCTCGCATGGCTGCTGCGTCGCGCCCCCAATATCCTGCTGATCCCCGGCACATCTTCAGTCGGGCATCTCAGGGAGAACCTAGCGGCTGGCGAACTGGTGCTTTCGGACAACGTGCTGAGCGAATTGGATGGCATAGCGATGGCTGCTTGAGGGTGGGACCCACTGGGGAGCAAGGCCTTCCAGTTAGGGCTCGGCAGTCACCCACCCGGCGCTTCGCGCCTACCTGCCCATCAAGGGGAGGTAGGGTGGCGCGCTCCAGCACTTGCCAGGCCTTGCGAGACACTCGATGGGTGGGAATCTGCCGTGACCTTCTACCTCCCTCGATGGGGAGGTCGGCGCGGAGCGCCGGGTGGGGTGCGGCGCCAGCGTTCTAACTAATTGATACTCGCCGTGTTCGCCGGCTCAACCGGCCGCGCCTCGATGGCATAAGGCACGCGAAAACCGTTCGCCGCCAGCCAGCCGATGGCTGCCTTCGGCTCATCGGTCTGGATGATAGTGGCGCCGTGATCGGCCCAGAAGCCCCAGGCTTCGCGCGGCAGGCTAGCCTGGACTGCCAGTTCATCGCCGCGGCCGCCGGCAAGGAAGCCGCCCGGCTTGTTGACGATGGCGTAGGTGTCGGCCCAGATGTGCCAGTTGCCACGTACGGCAGCCGCGCGCATTCGCGTGCTGAACAGCGGTCCGCCGGTCTCGGTCAGCGTCTCAGCGCCCGCCCGCCAGTTGATCAACTCGATCGCGCGCGGCGACAAGGCGCGGTCGACCGTTTCGGCGAAACCGGCATTATGCACCGCGTCGTCGGCGATGATCGGCATGAACTGAAAGCCGCCGTCGATGGCGCTCATGGCGGCCTTGACCGTGGAAATCCTGTTCTGGTTCCACAGGTTCTCCTTGACGATGACCTGCTCGGCCATGCCGAGATCGCGAGCGACCGCAATCATGCCCGAGAGGTCTCCGACGTCGAGCTTGTTGTCGAGGTTGATGAGAATCCTGTCTCGCGTTGCCGTCAGCATCTCACGCAGCGTCGAGACCGTTTCACCGGTAACGATGCGGGTGCCTTCGATCACCAGCCTACAGGTCCTGAGTTCGGCCAGCGTGTATTTGACCACCTCGCCCTTGCAGGTCGTGGTGCGATCGAGCCAGCTGTCATGCATGACGACGAACTCACCGCCCTTCGAACGCCGGATGTCGACCTCGACGATCTCAGCGCCCATGGCGATCGAGCCCTCGACGGCGGCAATCGAGTTTTCCGCATAAAGCGTCTTGCCGGCCTGCATGCTGCCGGCGCGATGCGCGGCCACCATCACGTGGTCGCGCCACTGGTTGGCATGGTCGAAGCGGTCGAGAATCTGGCTGGCGCGGGTCTCACCGGCCAATGCCTGGCCAGAGAAGACCGCAAGTGCCGAGAAAAAGAACGGGCTGAGCCAGATGGTCCGCATCGAGAATCGCTCCTTGCCGGGACGAAATCGAGATAAGCGATGCCCGTGACAGGGAGGTGAACGCAGCCGCTAGGATGCGTGGACACTTGTCTGAATCCAGAGGACGGTTGCCGCGATGTGACGATGGCAAGATAGTTTCTCGAATTGTGTGGCGAGGGCGTCGAAACTGCTTGAGCCTGGGAAAAGCGACATTCGATCAGGTGACGTTGGGCATAGCGGCGCTTGTCGATCGGGTATTTGCGGCGCAACAGATCGGCATCTTAGCCCGCGTCGGCCATGACGACGAATGCAGGTCGCGTTCCCCGCGAGCCGAAGCATTTGTCTCTCAGGGCCACCTGTCGGGACAAGACTGATGCTATTGGGATTTGGCCGCCGCAGCCGCGAGCATCGCTTCTCCCATCCCATTGACGCCTTGGGCATTCAGCATTTCACCAGCGTTCTGAATATCGCGCACCTCTTTGTTCTGGCTGAGTTTTGATTTCCCAACCAGGCCGGTGATCTCGATCTCCAGAGCGACGATCGCCTCAACCATCGTGTCAATGAAGTCCCTCGGCGCGTCGCCCATCTTCCACGGGGCAGGCTGCGAGGCTTCCTGCATATGAGTGAGCTTCGCCACGTTACGGCGCACATATCGCTCATCATCCCGGACAGTGATGCGTCCGTGGGCGTGGACGACGAGATAGTTCCACGTCGGCACCTGCTTGTGGAGTTCGTGCTTGCTTGGATACCAGTTCGGCGAGATGTAAGCGTCGGCCGCACGGAAGATAACGAGGACTTCATCGCCATTGGCGACTTCCTGCCAGACTGGATTCTTGCGGGCAACATGACAATTGAGGACGCCCTTGTCTCCCTTCGAGCGGTCGAGCTCGAAGGGGACGTGGTTCGCGTCGAGGATGCCTTTGCTTTGGGTGACCAGGATACCGAGCGGGTGTCTCTCGATAAGGTCGAACTGGGCGTTCTGATCGGGAACGGCAAAATGGGGCGGAACGTACAACGGTATTTCTCCTGTCGTGAGTGGCGGCTGTTAGTGATCGGCGAAATCTTACGGAACGGGCCCGGGCATCTTCGTTGCGGTCGACGAGCGCCCCGCATCTCGCTGTCCACCACGCTCAAGGACGGCCATCGAGAAGTGGGCGGGCACATCAGATGCCGCCGCGTATGTGTGCGGTTGATCAGTGACAAGCCGCGCACTCTCGCCCTGGCTCAAAATTACTGCGTGGCTACCCACCACGACACTCAGGGACCCCTGAGTCACCGAGATCAGCTCGCGCGTATCTGGACTATGAGCATCTGCGGAAAACACGTCGCCCGGCATAATGACCCAGCTCCACAATTCGAACATCGTGCGTCCCGAGGTCGATGAATGAAGTTGTGCAAAGCTTCCTTTGGCGCTTGTCCAAAGCGTCCTCGTCTCTGTCCGCTCAATAGGGAGGCGAACTGTGGAAGCATCGTCATTCAGCAAATCGGCCACGGAGAGCGAAAACGCCGCCGCCAGTCGGCAAAGTATGCCGATACTGGGGTTCGCCTTGCCTTGCTCCAGCGAGACGACGGTTCCCTTGGACAACCCGCTCAGTTTTGCCAGTCGATCCAGGGTCAGATTTTGGTCGCGCCTCAAGTCTCGGATTCGAACCGCTATCGCTTTGCCAAGCACCTGCTCGGAATCCATCGCTGTCGTAACATCGGTCATTATATTGACTTAGCGCCTCGGCTCACCTATTGCGGTCAATATAATGACCGACGTGAATTTGCAACTGCGCCGTAGCGAGGAAATTATCGATGCGCCAAGGCGCCAGCCGGATTGCTACGAATGTCCGTGGGACTTGAGCATCCTCAGGACATTATCAACGACCTGATGCAGGCCCTAGGATGAGTGGACACTTGTCGATCGGGTATTTGGCATCGTAGGCCGCGTCGGCCATGACGACCTTTGCGGGCAACCCCTCGATCGAGGTGACCCAGCGGTGCCGCGATACCGAAATCATTGTCGCCCGCCAGGGAGACGAAAAGCACGATAACCGCCCTCATCACGATCTCGGCGAGGGCCCAGTCGGTCCTGGCGAGGACCTGTCGCGCCCCTGCAATGGAATCATGCTGAAATCAGGCCCGCAAGGCGACAAATCCTGTCTTGGAGTGGCACTCGCGCAGCACCATTCCGTCTCGCCAAGCTGTGACTGGTATCTTCCCTGCCGCTTCTGTAGTTGTTGCACCCCGATGAAAACGAGGATCCGCAATGGCGAACAACAACATCGACAACGCCTTCACCGCCCGTTCCAAAATGGGCGCCGCGTTCGAGCCGACCTATTCCGGCGCGCTGTCGTTCATGCGGCGTAAATACACCAAGGACGTGAAGGGCGCTGACGCGGTGGTGTGGGGCATTCCGTTCGACGCCGCGGTGACCAACCGGCCTGGCGCTCGTTTCGGGCCGCAGGCTATACGCCGCGCCTCGGCGATCCTCGACAACGACCCGCAATACCCGTTTTCACGTGATCTGTTCGAGCATCTGGCGGTCGTCGACTATGGCGATTGCCTGCTCGACTCAGGCAACCACCAGAAGACGCCCGGCACGATCGAGCGCGAGGCGGCGAAGATCCTCAAATCAGGCGCCTTCCTGCTGACGCTCGGCGGCGACCATTTCGTCACCTGGCCATTGCTCAAGGCGCATGCCGCCATCCACGGTCCGCTCGCCCTGGTGCAGTTCGACGCGCATCAGGACACCTGGCCGGATGATGGCAAGCGCATCGATCACGGATCCTTCGTCGGCCGCGCCGTGAAGGAAGGAATCATCGATCCAGACCGCTCGATCCAGATCGGGATCCGCACCCACGCGCCCGACACGTTCGGCATCAAGATCCTCCATGGCCATGAAATCGAGGAAATGCGGGCGTCCGATATCGCCTACGCCATCGTCGACCGCACCGGCGGCAAGAAGACCTATCTCACCTTCGATATCGACTGTCTCGATCCGGCCTATGCGCCGGGAACAGGCACGCCGGTAGCCGGCGGACCGTCCTCGGCGAAGATCCTTTCGACGCTGCGTCAGCTCAACCAGATCGATATTGTAGGCGCCGATGTCGTAGAGGTTGCGCCGGCCTATGATCACGCCGATATAACGGCGATCGCCGGCTCGATGGTGGCCATGCAATATCTCGGCCTGCTGGCGGAGCGAAAGGCAAGGCTTGAAGAGCTGAGCAACAACGGCAGCCACCAGGGTGCCGCAGTGAATCAAGGACAGGACATATAGTCTTGAATTAACAGGGAATTTGATCAGTCCATGAAACCGAAAATCTTCATCGACGGCGAACACGGCACTACCGGTCTGCAGATCCGGGCGCTGCTTGCCGAGCGCGGCGACCTGGAAATCATCTCGGTTCCCGCCGAGCGTCGCAAGGAAACGGCTGCGCGCGCCGAGTTCCTCAATGCCGCCGATGTCGCGATCCTGTGCCTGCCCGACGATGCGGCGAAGGAGAGCGTGTCGCTTATCGCCAACGACACTACCAAGGTCATCGATGCGTCGACCGCGCATCGCGTGGCGGAAGGCTGGGCGTATGGTTTCGCCGAGATGGACAAGACGCAGGCGAAGACAATTGCCTCGGCAAAGCGCGTCGCCAACCCCGGCTGCTGGCCGCAAGGGCCGATCGCCACGCTGCGGCCGCTGGTCACCGCTGGTCTGCTGCCCGCCGATTTCCCGATCACCGTCAATGGCATTTCGGGCTACTCGGGCGGCGGACGGCCGATGATCGAGGACTATGTCGCCAAGGGCGAGGACGCCTCGGAATTCCTGCCTTATGGCCTCACCTTGCAGCATAAGCACGTGCCGGAACTCAGGGCCTACGCCAAGCTGTCTCATGATCCGATCATGCAGCCGGCGGTCGGCAATTTCGCGCAGGGTATGATCACCGTGGTGCCATTGCAGCTTGGCGGTCTCGATCATGTGCCGACGGGTGCGGAGCTGCATGCGGCGATTGCCGACCATTTCGCCGCGATCGAAGGCGGCGTTGTCGAGGTGGCGCCCTACGCGCATTCGGAGCGCATGCCGGAGATCGATCCGGAGATCTACAACGGCACCAACCGGATGAAGGTCTACGTCTTCGCCAACGACAAACGGGCGCAGGCGCTGCTGCTGGCGGTCTATGACAATCTCGGCAAGGGTGCCTCGGGTGCCGCCGTCCAGAACATGGACCTGATGCTCGGCCTTTGATGGACGCGCCAGTCCGGTCGGTGCGGGCAAGCTTCTGATCGCCACGGCCAAATCAATCCGCCCTGCGCCGGGGCGTTGCGTCAGGCGGAATTTGACGGCGAGAAGACGATCCGTTCAAACGAATTCTGGATGTGAGTGGCCGACCGGCTCGGAATCAGTTCCTGAGCGCGATTTCGTGCGGCAACGGATAGGCGCCCTTGGTGCCACGCCAATGCGCTGATGCAAACCCCAGCACGATGAGCGCAAATCCCTGATGCGCCAGCGCCATATGCAGCGGCACATGCATCAGCAGCGTGCCGATGCCAATCGAAGCCTGGACCAGCACGGCCAAAAACAGCAGCGTCGCACGGCGAGCGTGTGTTGAGCCTGGCAGCCGCCGGCGCGTGGCGATCATGTGCCACAAGGCCACGACGAACACCGTGTAGGCGCCGAGCCGATGGACGAACTGCACCGTCTTCGGATTCTCGAAGAAGTTGCGCCATGCCGGTTCGAGCAGCAAGAGATCGCCCGGGATGATCTTGCCGTCCATCAGCGGCCAGGTGTTGTAGCTCAAGCCGGCGTCGAGCCCGGCGACCAGCCCGCCGAGATAGATCTGAACCAGCGCCAGAAGCACGATGAAACCGGCCAGCCTCTGCGTCGACCGGTCGGCGGCAGGCTCGGAATGCGGCGCAAGGCCCCGCGCCACAACCATGGTCGCTGTGAAGATCAGCGCCGCGAGCGTCAAGTGGGTGGCCAGACGGTATTGGCTGACGGAGACCCGTTCGACCAGGCCGGAGGCCACCATCCACCAGCCGATGGCGCCCTGCAGGCCGCCGAGGAAGAGAATGCCCAAAAGTTTCGTCCCCAGGCCGCGCTCGATGCGGCGCGTCGCCCAAAAAAACAGCAGCGGCAAGGCAAAGACCAGGCCGACGCTGCGCGCCAGGATGCGGTGCGCCCATTCCCACCAGAAGATCGACTTGAACGCCTCGATGCTCATGCCCTTGTTGAGCTCGGCATATTGCGGGATCTGCCGATAGAGCTGGAATTCCTCTTGCCACTCGGCGTCGTTGAGAGGCGGGATGATGCCATGGATCGGCTTCCATTGCGTGATCGACAGGCCGGAATCGGTCAGCCTGGTGGCGCCGCCGACCAGCACCAGCGCAAACAGCACCAGCACCACCACATAGAGCCAGCCGCGCAGCAGGGCCCGATTGTGGAGGTCGCGGTCGCGGGCCACAAATGGCTCGGCAGCTGGTATGGCAGCCATGGTCTTGTCCCGGCAGGTTGGTTTGGCGGATTGGTGGACCATCGCACTCGTGCTGGCAAGGCCATGCAGCGCGGCACGCCGTCGCGCCGCGTCTCACCGGTTGCACAGCTTCGCGCCAGGGCCTATGCGAGGCCAACACTCTGAGTTTGCCCGGTCCCTTGTCCGAGTTGCCGGCATCCTCGACAGGAGACTAACCATGCCCCTGCGGCTGAAAAAGCTGATTGGAATGTTTCTGCTGATCGCGCTCGTCATCATTTATGCGCTGGTCGCATCGATCTTCGCGGTCGCCCGGCTGTCGGAGTCGGGCCCATGGGTGCACTTCCTGTTCTTCCTGCTCAGCGGCTTGCTCTGGGTGCTGCCGGCGATGGGCATCATCAAATGGCTAATGCTGGAGCCGCGGATCAAGCGCTAAGCGGAACCCGCCACCGTCAGATGGTAACGAGCATCTTCCCTGCATTGGCCAGCGGCGTCGTCACGCCCGACAGCATGGTGCGGATATGTGCGAGGCTCTGGTAGCGGCCGTTGACTGAAATGCGCGGCAAGGCATGCAGGAACCCGGCATGTTCGGCGCGCAGCACACCGTGGCGTGTCGTCACGGCGGATGCATAACCCGAGTCGCGGGCAAAGCGGACTTCGCGACAGCCAACAGCACTTGCATAGCCATAGGGGTAGGCGAAATGGCCGGGCTTTTCGCCCAGTTCTGCCTGCAACATCGCGCGCACGGCGCCGGTCTCCTGACGGGCGTCGGCTTCTGAAAGCCGCTTCAGATTGCTGTGGTTGATCGTATGAGCGCCGATCGTCACCAGCGGATGCGCGGCGATGCTGCGGATTTCGTCCCAGTTCATCAATGTCCGCAAGCGCGGGCCGTCGGCATCAACGCCATTTGAGCGAGCCAGGTCGCGCAGCACCGCTTGCAGATCCTCCTCACGGACTTCGGAGGTGAGATAGGCATGCAGGCGTGCATTGGCCTGCAGTTTCTTCGCAGGTGTCGAGCAATCGATCGTCATCGGACCGTTCGGTCGCATCAAAGTGAGACTATTGCGCGCGTTGACGATGTCCTCGACCACATCCCACCACAGGTCGGCGGTGCCGTTGATCAGCCCGGGCGCGACATAGATGGTGATCGGTGCACCGTGCTTCTCCAGTAACGGCAGCGCCTCGGTCATGTTGTCGCGATAGGCGTCGTCGGCGGTGATGGTGGCGAACTGGCCACCTTTGCCGCCCACCTTGATGCGCTCGACGGCTTCGTCCATGGAGACGAAGGCATAGCCGCTCGCCTTCATGTCGGCGATCACGGCATCGAGGAAGCCGGGCGCGATGTTCAAATGGCGGTTGACGCTGTGCGGCTTTTCCGGCGTCGCGGTGACGCGGTGCAGCATCAGGATGGCGCCAATGCCGCCGACGAACGGCTTGGCCAGCGGTGCAAGGCCGGTATAGCGGGCGACGTTCAGCGCCAGTTTCCGGATTGCCTCCCCGCCGTCGATCATTCATTCACCTTTTGCGCCTAGGCTGATCCAAGCACGGAACGCGCCTGCGCGAAGCCCCAAATCGCGATCAATATGCCCTAAGGATTGAGGTATGGTTGACGCAACCGCGTCATTTGACGGCAATCGGCTTGCGGCGACCGAGGCGTCGCCGCGCGCCTTGCCGCAGGACCATGCTGGCTTCTCCATTTCGGTGGTGTCGGCGGACGGGCTCGCGGCCTATGCCGGGTTCTGCCGCTCGGCCCTGTTTGGGCCGGCGCAAAGTGCTGCCTGGGTCCTGAACTGGGCTGCGCAGGTCGGGTCGGATTTGCTCGTCGCGACATTGAGCGCCGACGGCAAGCCGGTTTTTTCGCTGGCGCTGGAGGTCACCGCCAGCGGTCCGTTCCGTGTCGCCCGCTTCATGGGAGGTCGCCACGCCAATGGCAACTTCGTCGCCGCGGACCCGGGCTGGCTGACCAAAGCGGATATCCGGGCCGTCCGATCGATGCTGGCGGCCATTACCAAGGAACGTCCGGACATCGATCTCGTCGCGCTGGAACGATTGCTGCCCAATCTTGACGGCGTCGCCAATCCCCTCGCCTCGCTTGACCATTTTGCCAGCCCCAATCTGTCGCTGGCCGTCGACCTTGTCGGAGGCTTCGATGCGCTGCTTTCTCGCGCCAGCGGCAAACGCAAACGCAAGAAGCACCGTTCGCAGATCCGGAAATTCGAAGCCGTCGGCAGCCATCGCCGGATCGAGGCGCGCACGGCCGACGAGGTCGCAAGGCTGCTCGATGCCTTTTTCGAGATGAAGGAATTCCGCTTCCGCAAGATGGGCATCACCAACGTCTTCGGTGACGAGTTGGTGCGCAGCTTCTTTCGCGCGCTTTTCACGCAAGCGCTCGCGGAAGACCTACCTTCTTTCGTGTTGCACGGGCTAGAGGTTGCCGGCAAGTTGCGCGCTGTCACCGGATCGAGCCGCTCGGGCAAGCGCCTGATCTGCGAGTTCGGCGCGATCGCCGACGACGACCTCGGCCATACCAGCCCCGGCGACTTCCTGTTCTTCGACAACATCCAGGAAGCCTGCGCGACCGGCTTCGAGGTCTATGATTTCTCCGTCGGCGACGAAGCCTACAAGCGGCTGTGGTGCGATATCGAGACCCAACATTTCGAAGTGCTGATACCACTGACCCTGAAGGGCCGCGTGCTGGCGCTGACGCTCAGGCAAGGCGCGCGGCTGAAAGCCTTCATCAAGAACAGCCCGACGATCTGGAAACTGACCAAGATGCTGCGCCGCAAGGCGGCGGGACAGGCGGCATCCACTGCCGGCGAAGACGACAGCTAGCTCTCAGAAATCGAGGGCCTCCCTCAGCGCCGGGCCGGCCCTGACGCGCAAATCCAGATCGGCCTCGATATGATCGAGGTGGTGCAGCATCAGCAGGCTCGCCCGCCCGCAATCTCCGCTCCCCAGCGCGCCGACAATTTCCGTGTGTTCGCTGTGCCCACAGGCGGATATGCCAGACCGCCCGTAAAGCGCGATGACCAGTGACGAGCGCGCCACCAGCTCCTCCATGAAGCGCTGCAGGATGGCATTGCCGGCGACGGCGGCGAGCAGCAAGTGGAAATCGCCCGACGCCCTGATTTCGGAACGCCGCGCATTCGGCCCACGCTCGGCAATGAAGCGGCCCTCCTCGTCGAGCTGCGCCTTGAATGCAGCGATGTCGGCAGCGGTGACGCGGCCGCAGGCGGCGATGGCGATGCCCGGTTCGATCAGCCGGCGCGAGGCGAACACCTGGCGCGCCTCCTCTGGCGATGGGTTGGCGACGAAGGCGCCACGGTTTCGCTCGGTGCGCACCAGCCCTTCGAAGGACAGCATCTGCAGCGCCGCGCGTGCCACCGTACGGGAGACGTCGAACAGCGTGCCGACCTCGCCTTCCGACAGTTTGGTGCCCGGCGCCAGCCGGCGGTCGACGATGGCGTCGCGTAGCTGGTCGCGGATCGCCTGGGCACGATCCTGCGTGGCACTGTCGGTGGCGGAATAGATCTGGTCGGCAAAGTTCATGGCGGCAATTCTTTCCGTCCCCTTCTAACGCGACTCTCGACGTCAGCACGAGAGGCAAAGTGGACACGAAGACAAAAAAGATTGCATACGATTTGTGTATAGATCGCAGACAATCGCCCATAATTTATGCAACGCACAAAACGCCCGTTTGATAGGCGACACCCGAAAATCCTGATTTCCCCGACAATTCAAATGCTTGGTCGGCAGCATGGCGATTGGCATGCATGATGCTTTGATTAACACGACCAAACGGGGAATGCTTGATGTCCAAAGCCGCCGAAATCGACATTGTGTCCGTTTCGAAAGTCTATGGAACGACGACCGCCGTCGAGGGTATCAGCCTCAAGATCCCGGCCGGCACCTATTGCTGCTTGCTCGGCCCTTCCGGCTGCGGCAAGACCTCGACGCTGCGCATGATCGCCGGCCATGAGAGCATTTCCAGCGGCGACGTCCGCCTCGGCAATGTGGTGGTGACGGACTTGCCGCCGGCCAAGCGCGGCACGGCGATGATGTTCCAGTCGTACGCGCTCTTCCCGCATCTCGACCTCATCGACAATGTCGCCTTCAGCCTCAAGATGAAGGGCGTCGACAAGGAAAAGCGTCGTGCCAGGGCGCTCGACATGCTGAAGCTGATGCAGATGGAGGCCTATGCGACGCGCCGGCCCGCACAGCTTTCCGGCGGCCAGCAGCAGCGCGTTGCGCTGGCGCGCGCGCTGATCACCGATCCCGAGGCGCTGTTGCTCGACGAGCCGCTTTCCGCGCTCGATCCGTTCCTGAAGATCCGCATGCGGGCCGAGCTGAAAAAGCTGCAGACGTCACTCGGCATCACCTTCGTCCACGTCACCCACAGCCAGGAGGAGGCGATGGCACTCGCCGACCTGATCGTGGTGATGAATGACGGCCGCATCGAACAGGCGGCGCCGCCGCGCGACGTATTCGAGCGCCCGGCCACCGCCTTCGTTGCCCGCTTCATGGGCGACCACAATGTCATCTCCGGCCGGGTCACCGGCGAACGCGGCGCCATGGTCACCTTCGACGTGAATGGCGGCGGCTCGCTTGCCGCCAGCGGCCAACCACGGGACGTGGGAGCGCCGATCGACATCGCCATCCGCACCGACCATGTGCGCATCGGCGAGGCGCCCTCGCCCGGTCTCGGCTTCACCGGCATCGTCTCCAACATCGAATATCGCGGCGCCACGGTGAAGCTGTCGGTCACCGGCGCCGGCATCGACGATTTCACCGTCATCGTCGACGATTCCGACTTCTTCGCCAAGCCAGTCGCCATTGGCAACGCCGTTCCGCTGGCCTGGGATTCCGAGGATGCCATCATCCTCGGCCGCCTGCATTCATGACGTCAACCAAGCAAAACAAGATAGGGGAATAGGATGACAAACACTACGCAAACCAAGGCGGGCATCTCGCGCCGCTCGCTGCTCAAGACGGGTGCCGCTGCCGTCGGCCTTGCCGCCGGCTCCGGTGCCATATCAGGCTTTCCGACAATTTGGGCGCAATCCAACATCACGTTGCGCCAGTTCGGCACCGGCGTGTCGAACCTCAACGCCATCGCCGACAAATGCAAGGCCGATCTCGGTATCACGCTGGAGATGACGGCAACAGATTCCGACGCGGCCGCCCAACGCGCAGTGACCCAGCCCGACAGTTACGACATCGCCGACATCGAATACTGGATCTGCAAGAAGGTGTTCCCGAGCGGCGTCCTGCAGCCGATGGACGTCAGCAAACTGAAGTACTACGACGAACTGGTGCCGCTGTTCAAAACCGGCAAGCTGACGCCCGACAGCGTCATCGCGCAGGGCACGGCGCCGCACACGGTCGGGTATGTCGACGCGCAGGACTCAAAGACCTTCGCCAAGGCACCGACCAACTGGTTCACCATGGTGCCGACGATCTACAACGCCGACACGCTGGGCATCCGCCCCGACCTCGTCGGCCGCGAGATCACCACATGGGCCGATATCATGGACCCGGCCTTCAAGGGCAAGACCGCAATCCTCAACATCCCCTCCATCGGCATCATGGATGCGGCGATGATCATGGAAGCCACGGGCAACATCAAATATGCCGACAAGGGCAACATGACAAAGGACGAGATCGACAAAACGATCGACTTCCTGATCAAGGCCAAGCAGGCCGGCCAGTTCCGCGCCTTCTGGAAGTCCTTCGACGAGAGCGTCAATCTGATGGCGTCGGGCGAAGTCGTCATCCAGTCGATGTGGTCACCCGCCGTCGCCGCCGTGCGCTCCAAGGGCATCGCCTGCCGCTTCCAGCCGCTCAAGGAGGGCTACCGCTCATGGGGCGGCGGCCTCGGTCTTGCCGCCCACCTCAAGGGCGCCGAGCTCGACGCTGCTTACGAGTACATCAACTGGTACACGTCGGGCTGGGTCGGCGGCTATCTCAACCGCCAGGGCTATTACTCCGCCAACATGGTTTCGGCCAAGAAGTTCATGACCGAGGACGAGTGGGGCTACTGGATCGAAGGCAAGCCAGCCAAGGGCGAGATCAAAGCACCGGACGGCACAGTCATGGAGAAGGCCGGCGCGGTGCGTGACGGCGGCTCGTTCGAGGAGCGCATGGGCAAGGTCGCCTGCTGGAACTCGGTCATGGACGAGGACCGCTACATGGTGAAGCGCTGGAACGAGTTCATCGCGGCTTGATCTAGTCAGCGCCCCTTCTCTTCCCCTTCTCCCCTTGTGGGAGAAGGGATTGGCGCGCAGCGCCCGCACCACAAACCTGCACCGAGAGCATTAATGACAGTCGCGCTCGACCGCCCCGCAATCGCCGCCGCCGCGAAACCAGCCCGACGACGACGCTTCGCGTTCGGCGGGGTCACGCCCTATCTCCAATCGGCGCCACTGGCGCTGATCCTCGGCGCATTCCTGCTCCTGCCCATAATCATGATCGTCGTCGTGTCCTTCTGGGATTACGACTTCGCCGCCATGTATCCGGATTTCCTGAGCACCAATTATTCCGACGTTCTGGGCTCGTGGGTTACCTGGAAGACCTATCTCAACACCATCAAATTCGCCGCCATCGTCTGGGCGCTGACCTTGTTCATCGGCTTCTGGGTCGCCTATTTCCTGGCCTTCCACATCCGCACCACGGCCATGCAGATGGTGCTGTTCCTGGTCTGCACCGTGCCTTTCCTGACCTCCAACATCATCCGCATGATCTCATGGATTCCGGTGCTCGGCCGCAACGGGCTGATCAACTCGACGTTGGTGCATCTGGGGCTGGTGCCGAAACCGATCGAATGGTTGCTCTATTCCGAATTCGCGGTCGTGCTCGCCATGGTTCATCTTTACACGCTGTTCATGGTGACGCCGATCTTCAACACGCTGATGCGCATCGACCGCTCGCTGGTCGAGGCCGCGCGCGACGCGGGCGCGTCCGGCTGGCAGGTGCTGTGGAACGTCATCATTCCGCTGGCCAAGCCGGGCATGGCGATAGGCACTATCTTCGTCGTCACGCTTGTCATGGCCGACTTCTCAACCGTGCAGGTGATGTCGGGCGGCCAGAGCGCCTCCGTTGCGCTGATGATGAAGAACCAGATGTCACTGCTGCAGTATCCGGCCGCCGCCGCCAATGCGGTGGTGCTGCTGGTGCTGGTGCTGCTGATGGTCGCCGGCATCCTGCGCATTGTCGACATTCGCAAGGAGCTCTGACGTGAGCCCCGAAAAACGCACTGTCGGTTTCTACGTGCTGGCGGTCTTCTTCACGCTGTTCGTATTGTTCCTCTACGGCCCGCTGTCAGCGATCCTGATTCTCTCCTTTCAGGGCGAGACCGGCGGCCTCACCTTCCCGCTCAACGGTGTGTCGCTGCACTGGTTCGCCAATCTGTTCGAGCGCCAGGCGGTCGGCGATTTCGGCGGCAGCTTCAAGCGCTCGCTGGTGCTGGGCGTCATGGTGATGATCGTCACCGTCGTTGTGTCACTGCTGGCGGGCCTTGCCTTCCGCCAGAAATTTCGGGGCGCTACCGCGCTGTTCTACCTGGCTGTCGCCAGCCTCGTCGTGCCCTCGATCATCATTTCACTGGGCATCGGCGTGGTCTTCCAGCAGATCGGCTTTCGTCCGGCCTGGTACACGTCCGCCTTCGGCGCGCATCTGACCTGGACCTTGCCGTTCGGCGTACTGATCATGTTTGCAGTCTTCAACCGCTTCTCGCCGGCCTACGAGGAAGCCGCACGCGACCTCGGCGCCACCTCCTGGCAGACCTTCGCCCATGTCGTGCTGCCGATGATCGCGCCGAGCCTGATCGGCGTTGGCCTGTTCGGCTTCACGCTGTCCTACGACGAGTTCGCGCGTACGCTGATGACCTCAGGCACCTTCAACACGCTGCCGCTCGAAATCTATGGCATGACCACCAATGTCACGACGCCCGTGCTCTACGCGCTTGGCACGCTGACCACGGTGTTTTCGTTCCTGGTGATCCTGGCGACGTTGGGCGCCATCCTCTATGTCGGCCGCCGCCGGGCGAGAGCGTGACCGTGCAGATACTTGTGGTAAACCCAAACACGACCTCGAGCATGACCGAGACGATCGCCACCGCAGCACGCGCGGTCGCCGGTACCTGGACGGAGGTGGTTGCCGTCACTTCGTCCATGGGACCGGTATCGATCGAAGGCTATTATGACGAGGCGCTGGCCGTGCCGGGCCTGCTGATGGAGATCGCTGCCGGCGAGCGTCGCGGCGCGCAGGCGGCCATCATCGCCTGTTTCGACGACACCGGCCTGGATGCGGCACGCGCCATGGCCAGTATCCCTGTCATCGGTATCTGCGAGGCGGCGCTTTCCATCGCTGCTTTCATTGCCCAGCGCTTCACCGTCGTGACAACCACCGAACGCTCGCTTGTACCTGTCGAGGGGCTGGTGCAGCGCTACGGCATGGCGGGCCGCGTCCGCGTGCGCGCTGCGGACATATCCGTGCTTGCGCTGGAGGACCCGGCATCTGGCGCGGTCGGAAAACTACGCGACGAAATCGCCCGAGCCATCGGGGAGGATCGCGCCGAGGCCATCGTGCTCGGCTGCGCCGGTATGGCCGACCTTGCGCACCGGCTACAGGCGGAGTTCCAACTACCGGTGATCGACGGCGTCGGCGCAGCACTCAAGCAGGCCGAGGCGCTGATCTCGCTCGGCCTGTCGACATCGAAGCGCGGCGCCTATGCAAGCCCGCTGGCCAAGCCCTATCGTGGTGTGCTGAAATCCTTCTCACCCGGAATAGCCGCTGCGGAGTGAGCGCCATGAAGCCGACCATCCGGACGCTGTCGCTGCAAGAGCTGGCTGTTCTCGTCGACTGGGCGGCCGCGGAAGGCTGGAACCCAGGCCTTGAAGACGCGGCGATGTTCCAGGCCGCGGATCCCGAAGGCTTCATCGGCGCCTTTGTCGGCAACGAAATGGTCGCGGCAATCTCGGCGGTGGCCTATGGAATCGAGTTCGGCTTCATTGGCCTCTACATCTGCCGGCCGGACATGCGCGGCAAAGGCTACGGCAAGGCGGTGTGGAACGCCGGCATGAAAAGGCTTGCCGGCCGCACCATCGGCCTCGACGGCGTCGCAGAGCAGCAGGCGAATTACCGGGCCATGGGCTTCAGCCCGGCCTACGAGACCACTCGCTACAGCGGGCGCAAGGTGGGCCCATCGGGCAGAGCCGACGGACTGCGGTTGTTGACGACAGAGCTCGTGCCCGACATCATCGCCTATGACGCACATTGCTTTCCCGCGCCCCGGCGTGCCTTCCTGCAGCGATGGCTGCAGGCGCCGCATCACGGGCTGGCGGCGATCAATTCGCGTGGTACCAGCGGCTATGGCGTAGCGCGGCGGTGTCGGTCCGGCTTCAAGATCTGTCCGTTGTTTGCCGACGATATGAAAATCGCCCTGCAATTGCTGGAACGACTGGCTGGTGCCTGCGAGGGCGGCGATCTGAGCATCGACGTTCCAGCCACCAAACTGGACTTTATCGCAGCGCTCAATGCGGCCGGTTTTGTGCCGACCTTCACCACCACCCGCATGTACAAGGGCCCGCCCCCGAAACTCGGCCTGCAACGATTGTTCGGCGTGACGACGCTGGAACTGGGATAGCGACCGGACCGGCCTTTGCCAAGGAACTCCTTCAGGCGGCAGTGCGCCGTCCCGGCACCGGATTGCCGGGCGGCTCGTGGCCGAGCGGCGTCACCAGCGTCAGGTCGGGATAGCCGCTTTCGATCAGCTTGACCGCGGCCTGTGTTACGTCGTCGTCCGACTCCAGCATGGAGAGAAAGACCTCGGTGGCATCGCCGGTCAGACGGCTGATGCCTTGCGCGTCGGCTGGTCCGCATTCGACCACGACCAGATCATAGGCCGTTGTCAGCGACTGCATGATGATCGGCAGCCGGTCGGCGGCGCGCATGGCGCGGACCGGATCGGCGGTGCCGACGGGAATGACGTGACAGTCCGAGTAGAGATCGGCGTGGATGACGTCGCTGAACTGCGCCTCCGAAGCGAGCAGGTTCGTGATGCCGGGGAAAAGTCCACTGTCCAGCATCGGCCGTGAGGCCGCTCCCGACGCGGTGAGATCCAGCAACAGGACGCGCAGGCCGGCGTCGGCGACCTCGCGTGCCACCAGGACCGCGGACGCGGCGGCCTCGTCGCCCTCCGGCGAGACGAAGATGGCGCGCGCGGCACCGCTGGAGATCAGCTTTTCGGCAGCCTTCTCAACGTCGATCTCACCCAGCGTCGAACGCACCGGTTCGGGCTCGACAGCCGTCTGCTTGGCTGCCGCTGCCTCGGCCATTGCGACCATATCAGGCGCTTCGGCCATGGCGGGCATCGTGGCGTAGGGCTTGGCCTCCGCCGCAGCCGGGCGGTTCCCCATCTCCGGGCGAAGGACGGCGGGTTCCTGGCGGACAACCGGCATTGCGACCATGTCAGACGCCTGCGCCACATGGGGCATCGCGACCTCATCGATCCGTTCGAAGCGGGAACCGGTCGCCGGACGCATCGCACGCCCGGAAAACAGCTCCCGCAGAAGCGTCACGATGGCCATGATCAGCAGCGATGCGGCGAAAGCGGCGCCAACGATAGGTCCGACCTTCGGGAAATAGGCCTCGGAGGGAACCGAAGCCTTCGAGGCGATCCGGGCGTCAACCGGCAGATAGTTGCGGTCTTGGCGCGAAGCCGCTTCGCGATAGTTGGCCAGATACAGCTCGAGCTGCTGCCGTTTGGCGGTAGCGTCGCGCTGCAGCGCGTCGAGATCGACCTGCTGTTCGCCGGCTTGCGCCGAAGCCGCCTTCAACGTGTTGACGTCGGCGACAAGCTGGTTCTCGCGGGCCTTGGCCGTCTCGGCCTGCATCAACAGGCCTTTCATGATCTTTTGGGCCTCGCTGCGGATCTGCGCGTCGAGGTCGGCCAGTTGCGATTTCAGCGCGCGAATACGTGGATGATTGCCAAGCAACGTGGTCGACAGATCGGCGATGTTGGAGCGCAATTCGACCTGTCGCTCGCGCAAGCGCTGGATCAGGTCCGACGACAAAACCTCCGGCACGGCATCCAACGAACCGCCAGTCTGCAGCGCCCTGCGCACACCGTCAGCGGTCGCTTCGGCAGCGGCGCGGTTGGCGCGCACTTTCGACAGTTCGCTCGACAGTTCCGAAAGCTGCTGGGTGGCCAGCACCGAATTGTTGCCACCCATCAGAAGATCGGACTGTGAGCGATAGGCGGCGACCTTGGCCTCGGCATCCTTGACCTGCTTCGACAGGTCGGCGATCTCCGGTGCCAGAAAGTCAGCAGCGGCGTTGTTGGATTCGAGCTTTGCCGCCCCTTGCCCCGCTATATAGGCGGCAGCAATGGCGTCCGGTATGGCGGCCGCGAGCTTGGGATCTTCCGACGAGAACTCAATGGCAATGATGCGGGTCTTCTCGACACCATAGACGTTGAGCTTCTCGTGCATTTTCTTAAGGACGCGTTCTTCCGTCGGAATCTCCATCGGATCGCTTTTCAAGCCGACGAGGACCAGAGCGCGGCTCAACGGCGACATGTCGAGCGCGTCGTCGAACTCGGGCAATTTTTCCAGACCAAGCTTTTGTGCGACCTGCTTGAGGATTTCGTTGGAGGAAATTATCTGGACCTGGGTGGCGACGCCCTGTTCGTCGAGAATTGGCTTGTCGGTGTCATTGTTGTTGCTGGCCGGCCGCGTGTAGACAGATTCGCGTGGAGCGATCTCCACCTGCGTCTCGGCCTTGTAGTGGCGGGTTGCCAACGAAGCGAAAGCGAATGCCAGCCCTGTCACCGACAGCACGACGACGACTATGCGCAACCAGTTCCTCCCCAGGCTGGCGAAGAGCTGCCTGAGATCGACGTCGACATCTGCGGCCGCGGACTGAACGGACATGCATCCCTACTCCGATACTGGGTCAGGATGCACCGTAAACAACTATGGTAACTCAGCCGTTAAGAACACGGTAAGTTTCCGTTAGGGTTTACTGGCGAGTGAAAAACAAACCTGCAAAAAAACGTAAAAACTCTTGCCGATGCGCCATGCGTCAGCCCCTCCCTTTACCGGTCATTAACCCTAACAGGATGATAACGAACCCGATCCCTGATGTTTGCTGCGACGCCGCAGCGGCAAGTCGAAGGTACCTGTCCGGTCATGAAAAGCACTGCTCCCCTGTTTCGCGCTCTGCTTGCCGTGTCGATGCTTGCTGGCTGTTCCAGCTATCGGCCGACGCCGGCAGCCTTCCACGAGGTGCTTGATCAGCCCTATCGTCTTGGCGCTGGCGACCGCGTCCGCGTCACAGTGTTCGAGCAGGACGGGTTGACCAACACCTACAGCGTCGACCAATCCGGGTACCTCTCCTTCCCGCTTGTCGGCGCCATAGCGGCGCGTGGCCACACCGCGCAGCAGTTGGAAAAGCAAATCGCCGACAAATTGCGGCAAGGCTATCTGCGCGATCCCGACGTATCGGTCGAGATCGATCGCTACCGGCCGATCTTCGTCATGGGCGAAGTGGGTGCCGGCGGCCAATATTCCTATGTCCCCGGCCTAACTGTGCAGAAGGCAATCGCCATTGCCGGCGGCTTCACGCCGCGCGCCAACCAGGAAAGCGTCGACATCACCCGCGACATCAACGGCAAGGTGATGACCGGCCGCGTGGTCACCTCCGACCCGCTGCTGCCCGGCGATACCGTCTACGTCCGCGAACGCCTGTTCTGACGAACCACGTGGCGGACACCCTCAGGATCGTCCATTGCTTTCGCTCACCCGTCGGGGGAATTTTCCGCCATGTGCGCGACCTGACCGAGGCGCAGGTCGCCGCCGGGCATTCCGTCGGCATCGTTTGCGATTCGACGACGGGCGGCGAGTTCGAGGAACATCTGTTCGAGCAGATGAAGGACATGCTGGCGCTCGGCATCCATCGCACGCCGATGCAGCGCCATGTCGGCCCGGGCGACCTTGCCTCGGCCTGGCGCACTTACAGGATCATCAAGGAATTGCGGCCGGACGTTTTGCACGGGCACGGCGCCAAGGGTGGCGCTTATGCCCGTCTGTTCGGCTCATTGTTGCGGGTATCAAGGTCTCGCGTAGCCCGCCTCTATTCGCCGCATGGCGGCTCTCTCCACTATGACGAGAACACGACCACCGGAAAGCTGTTCTTCGCGCTCGAGCGCTTCATGGCCCGCTTCACCGACTGCCTGCTGTTTGTCTCCGACTATGAGAGGCGAACGTATCGCCATAAGGTCGGCGAACCGCCCATTCCCAACACCCTTGTCTATAACGGTCTGCGCGCCACCGAATTCGAGCCGGCGATCACCGAGCCCGACGCAGCCGATCTTCTCTATATCGGCATGATGCGCGACCTGAAGGGGCCGGATATCTTTATCGATGCTTTGGCGCTGGCCGGCCCCCAGTTCGGCCGCGCGCTGACCGCGGTCATGGTTGGACACGGCGATGACCTGCCGCGCTACCACGTGCAAGTAAAACGCCTGGGGCTTGAGCGTCATGTCCGTTTCCTGCCGCCAATGCCGGCCAGGGATGCCTTTGCGCTGGCGGCGCTCGTCATCGTTCCCTCACGCGCCGAAGCCATGCCCTATATCGTCCTGGAAACGCTTGCCGCGGGAAAGCCGATGGTCGCCACCGCAGTCGGCGGCATTCCGGAGATATTCGGCACCGGTTCCCCTGCGCTGATCCGGCCCGACCCGGTCGAGCTTGCCGACAAGATAGGCCAAGCGCTGGCCGACCCTGCTGCCTATATCAACCTGATGCCCGATGGCGCGAACCTCAAGGCGCGGTTCGGCGCCGATGTGATGGCCGCCGACATCGAAAAGGCCTACTTCGCCGCGCTCGACAGATAGCCGTTTCAAAACCACAGGTTGTTTCAAGGGTTTCTTAGCTCTCTTTTGCTATTCACCGTCGGGAAGCTTGCGGAAAGCCCCATGAACGAGATCGACCCCGCGCGCCGCTTTTCAGCAGAGGCGGTGCGTAAATTCGACGGCCCGGCCGATGGCGATACTCCCATCGGCATGAACGATGTCGCCCGCCAGGTCGCTACGCAGTACAGGCGCGATACGATGTCGCCGATCATGGTCAGCGGTGTGCTGCGTATGGTCGAATTCGGCTTGCTGCTGCTGTCTGGGCTCGCCGTCTATTTCCATTTTGTCGGGTTCTTCAACTATCTCGCCTGGCAGTATCCGCTGACGATCGCCGCCGCGTCTTTCCTGGCCGTGGTTCTGCTCGACGTTACCGACTGCTACCAGGTTGTTTCGCTGATGCGGCCGATCGCTAATTTCAGCCGCATCCTGCTGGCCTGGGCTGGTGCCTTCGCCCTGATGGCGTTGACCGCGTTCGCCATGAAGATGGCGCAAGACTATTCGCGCCTTTTGTTCGGCAGCTGGTTCGTCATCGGTTTCGTCCTCATCTTCGGCCTCAGGCTGGTGATGTCGAAGTTGATCCGGCGCTGGGCGCGCGATGGCCGCATGGAACGGCGCGCCGTCATCGTCGGCGGCGGCAAGGCGGCGGAAATCCTGATCCGTTCGGTCGAAAAGCAGCCTTACAACGACATCCGCATCTGCGGCATCTTCGACGATCGCGGGGACAAGCGCTCGCCGCCCATCGTCGCCGGCTATCCGAAGCTCGGCACCATCTCGGAACTGATCGAATTCGCTCGCATCGCCCGCATCGACATGCTGATCGTGTCGCTGCCGCTGACTGCGGAATCGCGCGTGTTGCAGCTGCTGAAGAAACTATGGGTGCTGCCGGTCGACATCCGGCTGTCGGCGCATTCCAACGCACTGCAATTTCGCCCGCGCGCCTATTCCTACATCGGCTCGGTGCCGATGCTCGATATCTTCGACAAGCCTATCAACGACTGGGATTCGGTCGCCAAGCGCGCCTTCGATATCGTCTTCAGTCTCATCGGCATCGTCGTGTTCTCGCCGGTGATGCTGGCGACCGCCATCGCCATCAAGCTGGACAGCAAGGGGCCGGTGCTGTTCCACCAGAAGCGGCATGGCTTCAACAACGAGATCATCGAGGTCTACAAGTTCCGTTCCATGTATACGGACAAGGCCGACCCGACCGCCAAGCAGACGGTGACCAAGAACGACCCGCGCGTCACCCGCGTCGGCCGCTTCATCCGCAAGACCTCGATCGACGAGTTGCCGCAGTTCTTCAACTCGCTCTTGGGTTCGCTGTCGCTTGTCGGTCCGCGCCCGCATGCCATCGCGGCGCAGTCGCACAACCTGCTCTACAACGAAGTGGTCGACGGCTATTTCGCGCGCCACAAGGTCAAGCCCGGCGTCACCGGCTGGGCGCAGATCAATGGCTGGCGCGGCGAGATGGACACCAACGAGAAGATCCGCATGCGGACGGAGTACGACCTCTATTACATCGAGAACTGGTCGCTGCTGTTCGACTTGCGCATCCTGTTCCTGACGCCGGTGCGGCTGCTCAACACGGAAAACGCCTATTGAGCGCGATCAGCCATGATTTGCCGCGCGCGGCGGTCAACGCCAAGCTGATCGCACTGATCTCCTCATGCGCGGTCTTCCTCGGCATATTCCTGTCCGGCTTCGTCATCAGCGAACCGGCGCCTTACGAACTTTACATGGCGGGGCTGATCGCCATCTGGGCCCTGTTCGGCCTCAGGGTGTCGCGTGCGGCAATGCCGCTCCTGATGCTGCTGGTGACGATGAACATCGGCGGCATGATGTCGATGACGCAGATGTCGGATCTCGCCAATACGCCGCTCTATCTCGCCGTCTCGCTGTTTCTTGCCTTCACCGCCGTGTTTTTCGCCTCGGTGACCGCGGTGCAACCCAGCCTCTACCGGCTGATCTTCGTCGCCTATGTCGTGTCGGCGGTGATAACCTCGCTGCTTGGCATTGCCGGCTATTTCCACGCCTTTCCGGGCGCGGAGATGTTCACCAAATACGACCGCGCCGCCGGCGCTTTCCAGGATCCAAACGTGTTCGGACCATTCCTGGTGCTGCCCGGCATCTATCTGCTCTATCTGCTGTTGACCGGACCGGTCACACGTATGCCGCTGTTGGCAGTGCCGCTGCTGATCATCACGGCGGGCATCTTCTTTTCCTTCTCGCGCGGCGCCTGGGGCATGTTCGCCGTCTCGGCTGTCCTGCTCACCGGCTGCCTGTTCCTGCAGAGCGCCAGCGGCATATTCCGGCTGCGCGTGGTGGTGATGACGATCGCCGCGCTGGCACTGCTGGTCGTCGCCATGATCGTCATCCTGCAACTGCCCGGCGTGTCGGAAATGTTCTCCAACCGCGCCCATCTCGAGCAGAGCTACGACACTGCCCGCCTCGGCCGTTTCGCCCGCTACGGGATCGGCTTCCAGATGGCGATGGAGCATCCGTTCGGCATCGGCCCGCTGGTCTTCGGCAAGATTTTTGGCGAGGACACCCACGACATCTGGCTGAAGATGCTGATGGACTATGGCTGGCTCGGCTTCGTGTCGTTCCTTGCGCTCGTCTTATGGACGATATCAGCTGGCTTCCGCATCCTGCTGCGCGACCGGCCGTGGCAGCCCTATCTCCTGTGCGCCTATGTCGCCTTCATCGGCAACATCGGGCTCGGCACCTTCATCGACATCGACCACTGGCGCCACGTCTACCTGCTGCTCGGCCTGATATGGGGCGCGATTGCACTGGAGTATCGCCACCAGCGGCTGTCGCGGCCTGCGTCGGTTCAAGCAAGAAGTTAAAGATTGGAAACTTAGCTGATCTGGCCGGATTTCCAGCCAATGCGGACTCGGGGGAAGTCCTGCTTCAAAATGGTCGGAGTGGCCGGATTCGAACCGACGACCCCTTGACCCCCAGTCAAGTGCGCTACCGGGCTGCGCTACACTCCGGACCGGTCGCGATGTATCGTGATAACCCCGGTCGGGTCAACCGAAATTCGGCGCCTATCATGCCGGTACGATCGCGGGTGGTGGCGAACCCTGAAATGCCGGCGCTGACCTACCCCTGACACACATCGACCCATTCGGCACCAACAAGGTCAATCATCCGCTGTGGCGCTATCCGCACCGCGGCATTGGTGGCGCCTGCGGCCGGCACGACCTCGTCGAATTCGCGCAGCGATACATCACAGAATGTCGGCAGTGGCGCCGGCAGGCCGAACGGACAGACACCGCCGACCGGATGGCTCGTCGCTTCGACAACCTCGGCGGCGTCGAGCATGCGCGGCTTGCCGCCGAACTGGTCCTTGAACTTGCGGTTGTCCAGCCTGGCGATACCGCTGGTCACCACCAGCATGGTGCGATCACCGACGCGCAGGCAGATCGTCTTGGCGATCTGTGCCGACAGCACGCCATGCGCCTCCGCCGCCAAGGTCACCGTCGCCGAACTCGCTTCCGTGACGATGACATCGATGTCGGGTGCGTGGGTGGCGAAGAAGGCACGAACGGATTCCAGGCTCATCGTCAAATCCATGATTCAAAACTGATGGACGGTAGAGTGACTTCCAGCGGATTTTGGCCGCCGCGCGTATGAACACGCGCGACACACAAATCGGCAAGAAGCGAACGCGGCGGCAGGTACAAAGAACCCGCCAAGGGGGCCTTGGCGGGTTCTTTGGAATACCTGGTGCAGATTATGACAGGGATCGACCTTGCGCGGCCGGCGTCGGCGCGGCCGGGGTGATCAAGGCCTCCTGGGGAAGTCGAAGCGCGGACACAATACGACGCAGCTTCAACGGATCGGTCACCTTGCCGCTCTCGATATCCTCAATCTCGTCGACCGCCAGACCGCACGTCAGGGAAAGCTTTTCCACGCTGTAGCCGCGGGCCTCCCGCATCGCTCTGAGGGTGCTGTAATCAGGCCCGCTCCCGTTGATTGCCGATTCGGGGCGGGCTTCGCTTTTTGCATTATGGGGCATTGGCAACTCCATGACTGAAAGGTTTGATCAAATGAGGAGTGTTGCCTGAGACGACCGGGAAGATGCCCGCTCGCCAGCGATTTGCCAAGAGCCAAACGGACCGTCACGGGATCGTGAACCAGCCGCCTGCGAGGCGCGGCGTTTCGGCCCTGGCGATTATGACGCCGGCGGCCCTGGATTGCGTAGAAACAGTCCGGAAACAAGATTCTACAATCGGGAGATACTGACGAAAAAATTCAGGAGCGTAATCCCATTCGCGGCGATCGGATGACCGAGCCGATGACCTGCTAAGAAGGAAACGATCCATGAAGAAGTCCCTCCTCTCGGCCCTCGGGCTTGCAGTTGCACTTGCTTTCACGGTGCCGGTGATCGGCGCAACGAGCGCGGATGCGGCCCCGATGGCAAGACATCATCGTCATCACCACCACGCTGTTTGCCACTATGGGATGCATCGCCGCCATCACGTTCATCACCACCACATGAAGAACATGATGAGGAAGGCCTACTAACATGCCAACCAGAAGACCGGCCTTGGCTACTTGTTCAAGGCTGGTCTCCTCTTGGCACTGCGGCGCGACACGATGCGGGCGCGTCGATTTCGTCGAACGACAGCGTCGGGGATCTTCAGCATCCGAATGACCGGGCCTACTCCTCAGCGCCGGCTGAACAGCAGGCTGGCGACGAGGCCAACCACCACAAGGCCGACCGCAGCGGCTACCGCCGGATGATCGCGGGCCGACTTCTCGATCACCCTGCCCCGTTTGCGGATTGCCGGCATGGCATCGCGCAGACGTTCGGCAAGGTCGGAATAGGTGTCGAGCGCGGCATCGCGACCGTCCTCGTAGTAGGCAGCGCCTCGCTTGGCCACGGCCTTTCTCAGGCTGGCCAATTCCTTGGTCAGAGCCGCGACCTGTCTGTCGAGATCGACATCCGAGAGGGTCGAAGATGATGCCATGATGTGTTTCCTTCACGTTTAGAAGGAAGCGTAACGCCTCATCGGTAGACGGGTTCCGGTTTTCGAAATATCGACATCACATCGGGCAGCTCTAAAACCGTTTCAAAGCTTTCCTGGAATTGCTTTAGCGCACCTGGTCAAGCAGGCGCTTGCATTCCAGAAGGTCGAACAGCGCTTCCTGCAGCAGCGCGCGATTGTCGCGCGAGAGTTTTGACGCGTCCGGCTGCACCGGACCGTCCTCGTCGCTCTTGCCCAGGCCGAAAAAGCGGCGGCTGGGTTTGACGCGCGGCTGGCCAACCAGTTCGTCGTCCATGCCGCGCGGCTGGGCCGCGGGAGTCAACGGCACTTGATCGGCCTGCTTTCGCTGCGAGATCGCCTCAACGGCCGCCATGTCGCCACTGCCGATGGCGACCAGGAAATGATTGCCGTTCTCGCGCAACAGCTTCTGCACGCCCTTGATGGTGTAGCCCTGGTCGTAGAGCATGTGGCGGATGCCCTTGATCAGTTCGACATCCTGCGGCCGATAGTAACGACGGCCGCCCCCGCGCTTCATCGGCTTGATCTGGGTGAAACGCGTTTCCCAGAAGCGCAGCACATGCTGCGGCAAATCGAGATCCTCAGCGACCTCGCTGATGGTACGAAAGGCGTCGGGGCTCTTGTCCATGGGCGAATCCTCACGCTGGACGATGATCCGGCTTGTCCTGCCGAATCGGGTCTCATTTCAGCGGTTTATGAAGCAATATTCAAGCCCGGCGTCATGGCGGCGGCGGTTTTCAACCGCGCGATGGTCTACTTGCCGCTTTTGGCCTTGCCGCTTTGATGGGAGCGCAAGATACGGTTCTTCAGCACGTTCGACGACTTGAAGGTCATCACCCGGCGCGGCAGGATCGGCACTTCTTCGCCGGTCTTGGGATTGCGGCCGATGCGCTCGTTCTTGGAGCGAACGTGGAACGTCGCGAAGGACGACAGCTTCACCGTCTCGCCACGGACGATCGCTTCGCAGATTTCGTCCAGCACCGCTTCGACGAGTTCGGCCGATTCAGTGCGCGACAGGCCGACCTTCCGGTAAACCGCCTCGGCAAGGTCGGCGCGCGTAAGTGTCTTTCCCCCCATCCGACCGTCCCATCAGCTCAAAACATAAAATTCGGCACAACAACGATAGAGCCTAAGTAATTGATCCGGCAAGGTCAAGGACCGAAACCGGACCGTTTGGCACTTACCAGCGAACCAGGACCGCACCCCAGGTGAAGCCGCCACCCATGGCCTCCAGAAGCACCAGATCGCCCTTCTTGATGCGGCCGTCCGCGACGGCCACCGAAAGCGCCAGGGGCACGGAAGCAGCCGAGGTGTTACCGTGCAAATCGACCGTGACCACCACCTTTTGCTCGGCTATCCCGAGCTTCTTGGCGGAAGCGTCAATAATTCGTTTATTGGCCTGGTGCGGCACGAACCAATCGAGGTCATCGGCGGTGATGCCGGCTTGCGCGAACGTCGCTTCGATGACGTCGGTAATCATGCCCACCGCATGCTTGAAGACTTCGCGGCCCTCCATTCGGAGGTGGCCGACGGTGCCCGTGGTCGACGGCCCGCCGTCGACGAAAAGCTTGTCCTTGTGAGTACCGTCCGAGCGCAGGCTGGCCGCCAGCACGCCACGGTCGGCGATTGCGCCAGTCCCCTCGCCGGCTTCCACGACCACGGCACCGGCGCCGTCGCCGAACAGCACACAGGTCGAGCGGTCGCTCCAGTCGAGGATGCGCGAGAACGTCTCCGAGCCGATGACCAGGACGCGCTTGGCGAGACCGCCGCGGATGTAGAGATCGGCGGTGGCCACGGCATAGACAAAGCCCGAGCAGACCGCCTGCAGATCGAAGGCAAAGCCGTGATGCATGCCGAGCCGGTTCTGGATATCGACGGCGGTGGCCGGGAAGGTGTTGTTGGGCGTCGAGGTCGCCAGCACGACCAGATCGATGTCGGCGGGCGTGAGACCAGCATTGGCAAGCGCTGCGCGCGCCGCCGCCTCACCGAGCGAAGCCGTGGTCTCGTCATCCCCAGCGATATGGCGCTGGCGAATGCCGGTGCGCTGCGCGATCCACTCGTCGGATGTTTCGACCATGCCTTCGAAATCGGCATTCTTCATGATTCTGCGGGGCAGGGCGGCGCCCGTGCCGCGCACGACTGATCTGATCAAAGTTCTTTCCTATTCCTTTGCGTCGGTTACGACGTCGGATTTCCTGTTTGCCTGGGCATGCGGGTTGCGCGCATGGAACAGGTGGAGGTCGGCCTCGATGCGGTCGAGCAGATTGTTGCGCACCATATCATAGCCAAGCTCGATCGCCGCAGCGAAGCCGTCCGAATCGGCACCGCCGTGGCTTTTCACCACGATGCCGTTCAGTCCAAGGAAGACGCCGCCGTTGGAGCGGCCGACATCCATCTTTTCGCGCAGGCGATCGAAAGCGCCCTTGGCGAAAATGTAGCCGATCCTGGCCATCAGCGTCCGGCTCATCGCCGCGCGCAGATAACCACTGATCTGGCGCACCGTGCCTTCCGCCGTTTTCAGCGCGATGTTGCCGGCAAAGCCTTCGGTGACGACAACGTCGACCACGCCCTTGCCGATGTCGTCGCCCTCGACGAAACCATGATAGTTCATCGAGGCCATGTTGGCTTCGCGCAGCATGCGCCCGGCCTCCTTGACCTCTTCCTGGCCCTTGATCTCCTCAACCCCGACATTGAGCAGGCCAACGGTCGGCCTGGCGACGCCGAAGACCGAGCGCGCCATGCCGGTGCCCAGAATGGCAAAGTCGATCAGCTGGTGCGCATCGGCGCCGATGGTGGCGCCAACGTCCAGCACCACGCTTTCGCCCCGCAATGTCGGCCACAGGGCCGCGATCGCCGGGCGATCGATGGTGGCCATGGTGCGCAGGCAGAATTTCGACATCGCCATCAGCGCGCCGGTATTGCCGGCGGAAATGCAGGCGTCCGCCGTGCCGGCCTTGACCGCTTCCACCGCCTTCCACATCGACGACTTCCAGCGGCCCTGGCGCAGCGCCTGGCTCGGCTTGTCGTCCATTCTGACCGCCACCTCGCAATGGAAGAACTCGGTGACCGCGGCGAGCTTCGGAAATTTGGCGAGTTCCGGGCGCACGACCTCCTCACGCCCGAAGATGACGAAGCGGATGTCGGGACGGCGGGTCGCGACGGTCATGAGCGCCGGAATGACCACGGCTGGTCCGTGATCGCCGCCCATGGCATCGATGGAAATCCTGATCACGCGGTATTTATCTCACGGTTAGGCGGCAGGTCGCTTCAGCGACCCCGAAGGTTCGGCGAAAATAACGGTTTTGGGCTGCCGCACAACCGGCTTTTCCGTCACGGGCGAGGTTTTCAGGATTTTCCCAGCAAGGATCGCAGTTTTTGCTGAAATTCATTCTCCGCCGGTTCGGTCTCGCTGCCGGCCGCCAGCGAGGCACCCTGCTTGCGCGGATAAGGGTCGATGGCCAGTCCGAAGTACTGTTCGGCAAGTGCTCCGACATCGATCGTGTCACCGGAAAATGTTTCGGGACTGTCAGGGCCTTCGGCGTCGAGCAGGATCTCGCCGCCACCCTCGAAACCCTGCCGTCCAAGCTTGGAGTCCTCAGGCAGCAACAGCGCTTCGACCGGTTCGTCGATATGCGCCTCGACAGGCTCGAGCGTGACGATACAGGCCTGGGTGATGTCGGCTTCGACGCGACCGCTGACCTTCACGCCATTGCGCTTCCATGACGCCACCAGAAGCTCGGCGCGATAGGATTCGACCGAAATCAGCCCGTGCTCCTCGGCCAGCGCCGCACGCTGTGCGGCATCGGCCTCGATAACCATCGGCAGACCCTTCTGCGGCAGGCGAGTGACGTTTGCGCGGAAGGATACCGGGCTTTGCAGGTCAACGTGCTTCATTGTTCAATCTCCCTTGGCGACGGGAAACGCCAGCGTGCCGGCGACAATCGATTCGGATGACTGCGCGGCCAGTTGATCGCGAGCATCGGTGACGTAGTTGGCAAGGAGCGATGCTTCTGGCCAGGCGCCGGAGTCGGGCCGGACATTGCGGGCAAGGGCTGCGGTGAGCCCGTTGCGGTCATTTCTTTCCAGCGCATCGTCATATGCGGCGGTTCGGCCATAAAACATCCTTGCCAACTTTTTCATGCGCTTGGGTACACCGACATCGCCAACGCCCAATTCCCGCAGCGAATGATCCACGTCGAGGAAGAACTCGTCGATCAGCACCTGGGCAACCTCTTGCGCCACGCCACCCTCGCCGCGCAACCGGTGCTGGAACAGGAACATGTGCAGCGACAGCATCTCGAAACGGCCAAGCGGCGTGTCCGGCACATTCCAATGGGAATAAAACACGGTCTGCCGCGCGGCCGCCACGATTTGTGCGTAAAGCGCCTCGGTGATAGCGCGGTTGGCGTGGCGTTCGCGGCCAAAAAGGCGCTGGAACATTGGGGATGGTCTCCTGGGGACCGTTTGTTGAAGTGGCCTTGTTGCATCGGCAAGCAAGCTGGTTTACCGGTTTCGCGGCCCAGCGCAAGTTGCGGCCAGCTAATGGAGTTGTTGTTGCGCGCGCTGAATTTCAAGTCGACCTTCTCATCCAGGCCCGCCGGCGCAATCTCGCTGCTGGTTATCGTTTCGGCGCTATCCGCCTGCCATACCTCCAAGATGGTCGGTGACCTCAGCCCAAGCGAAACGCTGACGCAGGGGTACGTCATCGACCAGCAGGCAATCGATTCGGTGCCCGTCGGTTCCAGCCGCGAGCAGGTGCTGCTGGCGCTCGGCACGCCGTCGACGACGGCGACCTTCGACAATGAGGCGTTTTACTACATTTCGCAAACGCGCAAGCGCTACGTCGCCTTCGACAAGCCGAGGCTCATCGACCAGAAGGTGCTGGCGGTCTATTTCGGCGCCGACGGCCGCGTCACCCAGATCGCCAAATATGGCTTGAAGGACGGCAAGATTTTCGACTTCATCTCGCGCACCACACCGACCGGCGGCAAGGACCAGAACTTCCTCAGCCAGATCATCAACGGCGCCAGCAAGCTGGCCCCCGGCGTTCCCGGCGGCGGCACTCCCTGATCTCAGACCGCCCGGAGAGGGCAGCACCATCTCAGGCGACCAAAAACCCGTGGGAGCGATCCTGCGGGTTTTTGTTATGGCCACGGTCAAGGCGAGGCGGCGGAATGCTCGCCAAACAGAATTAGAGTGGCCGACAGTCGAGACGCGGGCCAGGCCTGGGCGCTTGCGTTATCGCGAACGCCGCGAAGGCTGGGCCGAAGAGAAGCACTGAGGGATCGACGTCGTGTCGTTCAATAGCAAAACCAGCGGGATCGCTCCCGCGGGTTTTGTTTCGACCAATGCTCTTCGATCAGCCGTGCGCGAGCACGGCCAGCAGCAGGAGAGCCACGATGTTGGTGATCTTGATCGCCGGGTTGACGGCCGGGCCGGCGGTGTCCTTGTAGGGATCGCCGACCGTGTCGCCGGTCACCGAAGCCTTGTGCGCCTCGGAACCTTTGCGGTGCTTGACGCCGTCCTTGTCGACGAAGCCGTCTTCGAAGGACTTCTTGGCGTTGTCCCAGGCGCCGCCACCCGAGGTCATCGAGATGGCGACGAACAGGCCGTTGACGATGACGCCGAGCAGCGAGGCTCCCAGCGCTGCAAAGGCGGACGCCTTCGAGCCCGAGATCAGCAGCACGCCGAAATAGACGACGAGCGGTGCCAGCACCGGCAGCAGAGACGGGATGATCATTTCCCGGATCGCCGCCTTGGTCAGCAGATCGACCGCGCGGGCGTAGTTCGGCTTGGAGGTGCCCGCCATGATGCCCGGGTCCTCGCGGAACTGCTTGCGCACCTCCTCGACGATGGCGCCGGCCGCACGGCCGACAGCCGTCATGGCGATGCCGCCGAACAGATACGGGATCAGGCCGCCGAAGATCAGACCGGCGACGACGTAAGGGTTGGAGAGATCGAAGGAGATCTCGCCCATGCCCTTGAAGTAGGGATATTTGTCGCCATTGGCGGCAAAAAACTTCAGGTCGTTCGAATAAGCGGCGAACAGCACCAGCGCGCCGAGGCCGGCCGAACCGATGGCGTAGCCCTTGGTCACCGCCTTGGTGGTGTTGCCGACCGCGTCGAGCGCGTCGGTGGAGTGGCGCACTTCCTTGGGCAGGCCGGCCATTTCAGCAATGCCGCCAGCATTGTCGGTGACCGGGCCGAAGGCGTCGAGCGCAACGATCATGCCGGCAAGGCCGAGCATCGTCGTGACCGCGATCGCCGTGCCATAGAGCCCGGCGAGCTGATAGGTCGAGATGATGCCGCCGACGATGACGATCGCCGGCAGTGCCGTCGATTCCAGCGAAACCGCAAGGCCCTGGATGACGTTGGTGCCGTGACCGGTCACCGACGCCTGGGCGATGGAGTTGACCGGGCGCTTGTTGGTGCCGGTGTAGTATTCGGTGATCACGACGATGAGACCGGTCACCGCGAGGCCGATTAGGCCGCAGATGAACAGGTTCTTGCCAGTGATGACCATGCCGGCGACAGTGCCGATCTCGCCCCAGCCAAGGCATACGGAGGTTGCGACGCCGAGACCGACGACGGACAACAGGCCGGTGACGATCAGGCCCTTGTAGAGGGCGCCCATGATCGAGCCGTTGGAGCCGAGCTTGACGAAGAAAGTGCCGACGATCGAGGTCAGGATGCAGGCGCCGCAAATGGCGAGCGGATAGAGCATCGCAGCACCCAGAACGGCGGTGCCGCCAAAGAAGATGGAGCCGAGAACCATGGTGGCGACAACGGTCACCGCATAGGTTTCGAACAGGTCGGCGGCCATGCCGGCGCAGTCGCCGACATTGTCGCCGACATTGTCGGCGATGGTGGCCGGGTTGCGCGGATCATCCTCGGGAATACCGGCTTCGACCTTGCCGACGAGATCGCCGCCGACATCGGCACCCTTGGTGAAGATGCCGCCGCCGAGACGGGCGAAGATCGAGATCAGCGACGCGCCGAAGCCGAGCGAGACCAGCGAGTCGATGACGATGCGGTCATCGGGCTGAAGGCCCAAGAAGTGGGTCAGGACAAGGTAGTAGATCGACACGCCAAGCAAGGCCAGGCCAGCAACGAGCATGCCGGTGATGGCGCCCGACTTGAACGCGATGTCGAGGCCGGCAGCGAGGCTGTTTGATGCGGCCTGAGCCGTCCGAACGTTGGCGCGAACGGAGACATGCATGCCGATGAAGCCGGCGGAGCCCGAAAGCACTGCACCGATCAGGAAGCCGACCGCGGCGGTAATGGACAGCAACCACCAGGCGAGCACGAGGACGACGACGCCAACGATGGCGATGGTGGTGTACTGACGCGCCAGATAGGCTTGTGCGCCCTCGCGGATGGCCGCGGAGATTTCCTGCATGCGTGCATTGCCCTGATCGGCCGCAAGGACCGAACGTGTCGCCCAGATGGCGTAAAGGATTGAAAGCAGGCCGCAGGCGATGACGGCGGAGATAATTGTCATTGCCGGATTTTCCTCGATTGATGGCCCAAAAGAACCCCTCCCTGGGCCGTTGAGACAAAGATCGGATTCCGCGCACGGAATCCGCCTCTTCGCAGCGGTGTATGCGAAACAGGGCTGCGAACGTCAAGATATTGTTCGGTTTTTGCCCGGCTTTCGCCCAAATGGTTTGGACCAAGCGATGACCTGCCGTCAGTACCCTCCTATTAGATCGATTGAAATTGGCCCCTGACGCAGCACGAGGCTACTCTGCCTCCCGGCCCATGCGGCGCGCCGTGTAGCGCTCGATCGCCGACAGGCCGTCATAGATCAGGACGGCCAGGGCTGCCACGATCAGGCCGCCCTGCAGGACGAAGGCGAGGTTGTTCGACAACAGCCCGGCGATGATCACTTCGCCGAGGGTCCTGGCGGCCACCGTCGAGCCGATGGTGGCGGTGGCAAGGCTGATCACCACCGACAGTCTGATGCCGCCGAGGATGATAGGGGCGCTGAGCGGCAGTTCGACCTTGGTGAGCCTTTGCCAGCCGGTCATGCCGGCACCGCGCGCCGCCTCGACGACATTGGCCGGCAGCGTCGTCAGGCCGGTCAGCGCATTTTCGAAGATCGGCAGCAGGCCGTAGAGAAACAGCGCGATCAGCGTCGGCCTCTCGCCGAATCCGACGGCCGGCACCGCAAGCGCCAGCACCGCCACCGGCGGAAAGGTCTGGCCGATGTTGACCAGGCTGCGCGACAGCGGCAGGAATTCGGCGCCGGCCGGCCTTGTGACCAGGATGGCAAGCGCTACAGCGACAATGGTCGCGGCCACGGTGGCGATCAGGACGGTGCGCAAATGCAGCAATGTCAGCGTCAGCAGGCTGCCCTGGTTGTAGATTACCGGCGCGTTGTTCTCTGTCAGCGGCTTCAGCAACGGCTCGAACCAGCCGGGATTGGTGACGAAAGCAACGAGCAGCACCACCAGGGCTAGCCTGAGCAGCGATGGAAGCCAGGCCTTCATGCCGGCCTCGCCGCGCGTTTGACCAGACCGTCGACCGTGACGCGGCCAAGCGGCTTGCCGTCGGCGCCTTTGACGGGCAGCGCCGGCCTGCCTGACCACAGCAATTCAGCCAGTGCATCGCGCTGGCTGGCGTCGCCAGGGATCGCTTCGCCTTCGGCGGCGCCTTTCTCCATGGCGTCGCGTACGCGGCCGAGAGACAGCAACCGGAACGGCCGCTCGCTGGCGCCGACCAGGGTTTCGACGAAGGCGCTTGCCGGCTTCGCCAGGATTTCGGCGGGCTTGGCGTATTGCACAAGCTTGCCGGCGTCCATCACCGCGATCTTGTCACCCATATGCACGGCCTCTTCCATATCGTGCGTGACGAGGATGATGGTGGTGCCGAAGCGCTTCTGGATCGCCAGCAGATCCTCCTGCGCCTTGGTGCGGATGATCGGGTCCAGCGCGCCGAACGGTTCGTCCATCAACAGCACGTTGGGCTCGGCGGCGAGCGCGCGGGCAACGCCGACGCGCTGCTGCTGGCCGCCGGACAGTTCGTGCGGATAGCGCGGCCCGAAGGCTTCGGGATCGAGCTGGTAAAGCGTCATCAGTTCGTCGACGCGGGCCTTGATGCGGTCTTTGTCCCAGCCGAGCAGCACCGGCACGGTGGCAATGTTCTGCGCCACCGTACGATGCGGAAACAGGCCGTGGCCCTGGATCGCGTAGCCGATGCTGCGGCGCAGTTCGTAACCGGGCAGCGAGCGATTGTCGGCGCCGTCGAGCTTGATGATGCCCGAGGTCGGTTCGACCAGCCGGTTGATCATGCGCAGGAGCGTCGTCTTGCCCGATCCGGACGTGCCGACGATAACGGCGATGGTGCGCGGCTCGATGACCATCGAGACATCATCGACCACCGTCGTTGCGTCGTAGCGCTTGGTAATGCCTTCGATCTCGATCATGCCGTTTCAACCCTGCGCTTGGTGGCGGTCATTTCGATCACCGCGTCGAGGACGATGGCGGCGGCGAAGGCGAGTGCCACCGTCGGCACCGCGCCGAGCAGCACAAGGTCCATCGCCGTCTGGCCGACACCCTGAAAGACGAACACGCCATAACCGCCGCCACCGATCAGAGCGGCAATGGTGGCAAGGCCGATGTTCTGCACCAAGACGATGCGGATGCCGGTGAGGATGACAGGAAAAGCCAGCGGAAACTCGACGCCGAACAGGCGCTGCCTCTCGGTCATGCCCATGCCGCGCGCGGCGTCGTTGGCGGCCCGCGGCACACCGGCGAGACCGACCACGGTGTTGGCCACAACCGGCAGCAGCGAATAAAGGAAAAGCGCGACGAAGGCGGGCGCGGTGCCGATGCCGCGAATGCCGAGGGCAGCAGCCCCCGGCACATGCGTGGCAACCCAGCCGAGCGGCGCGATCAGCAGGCCGAACAGCGCGATCGAGGGAATGGTCTGGATGATGTTGAGTACGTTGAGCACGCCGGCGCGCAGCCCTTCGACGCGATGGCAGAGGATGCCGAGCGGCAGGCCGACAACCACCGCGGCAAGCAGCGAACCAAGCGCCAGCGTCACGTGCTTGGAACCTTCGATCCAGAAACTGTCGGCGCGGTTGAAATATTCCTTCAGGATCGACAGATTGTCCCAGCTTCCCGAAATCAACAACAGACCGATCGCCAAAGCCGCGACCACGAGCGCGCCAACCCTCGCCCAGGGCGACAGATTCAGCCGTGTCAGCACGTCGGCGAGCAAGAGCGTGAAGGCAAAGATGAGACTCCAGAAACCGGAGGCCGGCGAAATTCTCGCAAAGGTGTTGCCCGCCGGCGTGAGAAATGTGCCGGCGACGCCGATCAGCAGCGCGAGTGCGGCAAGCGCCACCGCGCTGGCTGCCAGGCGCAGCGCGAGCGGTGTCCTGAACAGCGCGACAAGTGCCGCGGCGACTATGATGGCGAGCAGCATCGGCCCGGTCGCTGCCGGCAATGCCTCGATAATCAAGCGCGCCTGACCGGGGACGATGCGGTTGGCACGGAACGTGGCAAAGGGCGCCGCAAAAGCCGCGTAGGCTGATATCGCGGCGATCACCACGCCGAGCTTGTCGAAGCGGAGGGTCATGGCTCGCGCCCGTGCAGAGCGGCGCGCCCTGAGCAGGATCGCGTTGCAGGACGCGGAGGTCCGCGCGAGGCGCCCCCCTCTGGCCTGCCGGCCATCTCCCCCTCAAGGAGGGAGATCGGATGTCCCGACGGCTTTCGCCAACTTTCAGAGGTGCAAGCTGAGTTCCGGCGCTGAAGCTGCCAATCTCCCCCCTTGAGGGGGAGATGTCCGGCAGGACAGAGGAGGGTGCTTCGCACCAACGTCACTTTGTTGAAACGCGCAGACTATTTCAAAAACCCGTTCTTCTTCAGGAAGTCTTCGGCGACGCCCTTGACCGGCTCGCCGCCGACCTGCACGCGCCCGTTCAGTTCCTGCAGCGTGACGAGGTCGAGCTTGGCGAAGACCGGCTTCAGCAGCGTCTCGATCTCGGGGTGTTGTTTCAGCACCGCTTCGCGGATGATCGGCGCCGGCTGGTAGACCGGCTGGACGCCCTTGTCATCATCGAGCACGACGAGGCCAGACGGCGCGATGCCGCCATCGGTGCCGTAGACCATGGCCGCGTTGGCGCCATTGGTCTGGTTGGCTGCCGCGGCGATGGTCGCCGCCGTGTCGCCGCCGGAGAGCGTGATCAACTGGTCCGGCTTCAGTGTGAAGCCATATGTGGTCTGGAACGCCGGGAGTGCTGCCGCCGAATTGACGAACTCGGCGGAAGCCGCAAGCACTACCTGACCGCCGCCCGCGACGTACTTGCCGAAGTCTGACAGTGTGGCGAGCTTGTTAGTCTCGGCAACCTCCTTGCGCAGCGCAATCGCCCAGGTGTTGTTGGCCGGAGACGGCGACAGCCAGACGATCTTGTTGGCGTCGTAGTCGAGCTTCTTGGCAGTCTCATAGGCCTTGGCGGCATCCTTCCACACAGGATCGTCGGCCTTCTCGAAGAAAAAGGCGGCGTTGCCGGTGTATTCGGGATAGATGTCGATCTCGCCGGCGGTGATCGCCTTGCGCACCACCGGCGTGCCGCCGAGTTGGATGCGATCTGATGTCTTGATGTTGTTGGCGTTGAGCACCAGCTGGATGATGTTGCCGAGCACGCCGCCCTCGGTGTCGATCTTCGAGGAGACAACCACCTGAGCACTGGCGGAAGCCGCCGTGATGCCGAGCGCCAATGCCGCGCCGGCCAGAACCTTGACTGAAAGCATTGTGAAGACCCCTTGCTATGAACCGAAATGCGGTGGCCGCATATGAGCATGGCTCAAACGCTTCGTCGGGGCATACGGTTTCATAACAATAGGCACCGACGCAATATTTTTGTTGCGGTGCGGCAGATGCGGCCGGCCTTATGCTGACAGCCCTGTGTCAGGTGAAGCGACGGAGCGATCAGACTTCGGCTTTGCGCAAGCCGGTCAGCTTGAGTGCGCCTAGCGCCACGAAACACAGAACGGTGACCGGGAATATCATCCAGTTCAGCATCTCCCAGCCCCAGGCGTTATAGACCATGCCCGACATCAGCGAAGCGCAGGCGACGGAGCCGAACAGGACAAAGTCGTGGAAGCCTTGCACCTTGCCCTTTTCGGACGGCCGGTAGCTTGCCGACACCATCGCCGTGGCGCCGATGAAGCCAAAATTCCAGCCAAGGCCGAGCAGGATCAGCGACGTCCAGAATTGCCACAACGCCAAGCCCGACAGGGCGACAATGGCGCAGCCAATGAGCAGGATCAGGCCAGTCGCCACAATGCGTTCGGGGCCGAAGCGATGAATCAGCGAACCGGTGAAGAAACTCGGCGCGAACATCGCCATGACATGCCAGGAGATGCCTAGCGTCGCATCGGTCTCCGACAGGCCGCAACCGACCATGGCCAGCGGGGCGCCGGTCATGACTAAGCTCATCAGCGCATAGCTGCCGACCGCGCAGAACAATGCCGCTACGAAACGCGGCTGCGTCACGATTTCGGCCAATGGCCTGGCGTCGCTGTCGGTGATCTCTACCCTGCTGGATGCCTTTGCCGGTAGCCGCAGGAACGACAGGATGATGGCGCCGACCGCGGCCAGCGGCAGGATGGAGACGAACGAACCGGCAAACATCACCGGCGCCAACAATTCGCGGGTGAAGATGACGATCTGCGGCCCGAGGATGGCGGTGACGATGCCGCCGGCCAGCACGAAGGAGATGGCGCGCGCCTTGAATTCCGGCGGCGCATTGTCGGCGGCGGCGAAGCGGAACTGCTGGACGAAGGCGCCTCCGACACCGATCGTGAGCAAGCCAAAGGCAAACAGCCAGAAGCTGCCCTGGTAAAGCGCAAGCGTGGCGACGAGGCCGCCCAGCGCCGTGACGATCGTGCCGGTCATGAAGCCGCCGCGCTGGCCAATGCCGCGGATAATGGCCGCTGCTGGCAGCGCGCCGAGCGCCACGCCGATGTTGAAGCCGGTGATCGGCGCCGTCGCCAATGATTTGTCGGGGCCAAGTAGATATTGCCCGGCCAGCGCCCCCATGGAGATGGCGATGGGGGCCGCCGAGCCGATGATCGCCTGCGAAGCGGCGAGGATCAGCGCGGTGCGACGCGCTTCCTTGCCTGCCTCAACGGCAATTGCCGTCATGATGCGTCCTTGCCGCGCCCCTCGCCTCGCACCCGGCGCGACACGCGGTCGAGCACGGCATTGACCAGCTTCGGCTCGTCTTCCTCGTAAAAAGCCTTTGCGATGTCGACATATTCGGAGACGATGACGGCGACAGGAACATCCTCGCGCTTCATCAGTTCATAGACGCCGGCGCGAAGAATGGCGCGCAGCGTCGAATCGAGCCGAGACAGCGGCCAGTCCTCTGTCAACGCCTGGCGGATGATGGGATCGATGGTCTTCTGGTTCTCGACGACACCCGCCAGGATGGCGCGAAACCATTGCGCATCGGCCTCGCGGTAGAGCGCACCGTCGACTTCCTTGCCGAGGCGAAAAGCCTCATATTCGGCCGTGATCTCGAAGACGCCGCTGCCCGCCACATCCATCTGATAGAGCGCCTGCACGGCGGCCAGACGGGCAGCACCGCGCTTGTTGGCGTGGCGCACCGCGGGCTGGCCGGGCGAAGCGGGTTCGCTCACGATAGCGCTCCCAATTGTTCTTTGAGGGCGATCATGGTCAGCGCCGCACGCGCGGCAAAGCCGCCCTTGTCGCCTTCCGAGCGCTTTGCACGCGTCCAGGCCTGGGCGTCGTTCTCGGTGGTCAGGATGCCGTTGCCGATGCAGACGGAGTCCTGCACGGAGATATCCATAAGAGCACGGCTGGATTCATTGGCGACGATGTCGAAATGATACGTGTCGCCGCGGATGACGGTGCCAAGCGCAACAAAACCGTCGTAGTTTGTGCCGCCTTCGGCCATGCCGTCGAGCGCGAAGGAAATCACCGCGGGGATTTCGAGCGAACCGGGGACGGTGACAACGTCATAGGTCGCTCCAGCTTCATCGAGCGCGCTTGTCGCGCCATCGAGCAGCGCGTCGGCAAGGTCGTCGTGGAAGCGCGCCTCGATGATCAGAACGCGTGCCTTCTTCTTCGGACGGATAAACGCTTTGCCGTGTTGGGATGTGCCAGCCATAAAAGTCTCCGGGGATCGCCGGTGACTTAGGCCGAAGCCGGATTGATCGCAAGCAGAAGATTGCCCGCGACGCCGAAGGTCCGCAGAACCTATCGGGTTTCCAGTGCTCAGACGCCTGTAGGCTCACGGTAGCGACGCACCGTATCGCGCAGTCGATCGTTCGCCGATCGCGGATTGATCAAGGCCTCAATGAAGAATCTGCTGTCGTTGGGAGACAGATCGAGCCGCTCGTGCTCCTCGGCGTTCATGTCGGCCTGCGCCTCACGCATCAGCTTTTCGTCCTGCGGGGAATTCACTCTGTCCTTAGTCATCAAAGCCCCTCTTTCGCCGCCTCCGCCAGCCGCGCCGCGTAGCGGGCCATGGTGTCGATCTCGAGATTGACGCGGTCGCCGACCTTGCGCTCGCCCCAGGTGGTCACGGTCAGCGAATGGTGGATCAAAAGCACGTCGAAGCGCGTGCCTTCCACCTTGTTGACGGTGAGCGAGGTGCCGTCGAGCGCCACCGAGCCTTTTGGCGCGATGAATTTCGCCAAGTCGCGCGGCGCCTCCAGCGTGAAGCGCACCGCATCGCCCTCATCCTTGCGCTCGACGATCTCGGCCATGCCGTCGACATGGCCCGAAACGATGTGGCCGCCGAGTTCGTCGCCGATCTTCAGCGCCCGCTCCAGATTGATCCGCGTCCCCGATTTCCAGCCTATGGCCGTCGTCAGCCTGAGGGCCTCCTCCCAGGCCTCGACCTCGAACCAGCGCGCGTTCGAGCCGCTGTCGGGCAAGCCCGTGACCGTCAGGCAGACGCCGCCGCAGGAGATCGAGGCGCCGATGGCGATGGTCTCGGGGTCATAGGTGGTGTCGATGCGCAACCCCACCCCTTCCCTGAGCGGCTCGACGGAAGCGACAGTGCCGACATCGGTGACAATTCCGGTAAACATCGATGTTGATCCTAAATGTCTCTTATCCACTCGGCATAGCTGTCTTCGCCGAAACGCATCTCGCGCAATTTGCGAAATCCTGCCGGGATATGCTCGGCGTCGATCGGCGATGCAATGCCGTCATCACCGATCGCTTCCGGCCCTTGGAACAGCACGATGCGGTCGACCAACCCATCGGCGAGGAAGGCGCTCGCCACCTTGGCGCCGCCCTCGACCAGCACGCTTGCCATGCCGAGCGCGGCGAGATCCTCAAGCAGTTCGGGCAGTGCGACACCGCCTTCATGTGTTTCGGTGCCGATGAAGCGCACCCCGGCGCGTTCCAGCATAGTCCGCCGCTGCGGATCGGCCTCCAGGCTAGCGGCGACATAGAGCGGTACCCGGTCCACGCCCGACACCAGTTTCGAGGCCTCCGGCAACCTGATCTGGCGGTCGAGCAGGATGCGCGCCGGCGAACGGTTCTCCAGCCCCGGCAAGCGTACCGTCAGGGCCGGATCGTCTTCAAGGGCTGTGCCGATGCCGATCAGTATGCCGTCCGCCTCGGCCCGCATCAGATACACCTCGCGGCGCGCGATATCGCCGGTGATCGACACCTGCCCCTCGCCCTCCCTGCCGATCTTGCCGTCGCTGGAAAGCGCAAGCTTGAGAACCACTTCGGGGCGTTTTCTCAGCGATCGAATCAGATAGCCGGCCATCTGCTCGGCAGCTTCCCCGGCCAAGACCTTCTCGACCACCTCGACACCGGCGGCACGCAGGATTGCGTAGCCCCTGCCGGACACGCGCGGATCGGGATCGCTGGCCGCGCCGACGACGCGCGCGACGCCGGCATTGACCAGCGCATTGGCGCAAGGCGGCGTGCGGCCATGGTGGGCGCAAGGTTCCAGCGTGACATAGGCGGTAGCACCACGCGTTAGCTCGCCGGCCTCGGCCAGGGCCTCGGTTTCGGCATGCGGGCGGCCGCCGACCGCGGTGACGCCGGTGCCGACGATCATGGGACCGTTGCCGTCATCGCGCACGATCAGCGTGCCGACAGACGGGTTGGTCGAGGTGCGCCCGGCGTTCTTCCGCGACAGCCTGAGCGCCGCTGCCATGAACCGGCGATCAAGGGCGGCCTGTTCGCTTGCGGTCATGCTCAGCTGGCGTCCTCTTCGCCTTTGACTTCGTCTCCCTTGAGTTCGCCCAGCAATTCGTGGAAATCCTTGGCCTCGCGAAAATTGCGGTAGACCGAGGCGAAGCGGACATAGGCGACATCGTCGAGCGACTTCAGCGCTTCCATGACCAGCCGGCCGACCTCCCCCGAAGCAACCTCCGTCTCGCCGGAGCTTTCGAGCTGGCGCACGATGCCGGTCACCGCGCGGTCGATGCGCTCGGGATCGACATTACGCTTGCGCACGGCGATCTCCACCGAGCGCAGCAGCTTGTCGCGGTCGAACGGCACTTTGCGGCCCGATTTCTTGACCACCACGAGGTCGCGCAACTGCACGCGCTCGAATGTGGTGAAGCGGCCACCGCAATCGGGGCAGACGCGCCGCCTGCGGATCGCCGCGCCATCCTCGGCTGGGCGAGAATCCTTCACCTGCGTATCTTCGGACTGGCAATAGGGACAGCGCATGGAGAGCCTTTGGTTGGCGAATCTGGCGAAGCGAAAGGCTTAGAGCCTTTCCGGCCCGGATTGAAGCATTTCCGTCCCTTCGACGGCCTGCCGCATCAGAGATAGCGAGGCGCGAGGAAGATTGCCAGCGCGGCAATCAGCCAGATGGCGATGCCGCCGGCAACAGCCAGCCGGTAGTCGACACGATCGATGAACAGCCAGCAGGCGCCAAGGAAAGCGAGATAGGCAGGAATGGTCTTCACGCCGGCGAGGCAGGCATCGCGAAAGCCGCCCGGTTCGCCCCTGGCGCCCACGGCGAGCAATGCGATGACGGCAAAGGTCGGTGCCAGCGGCAGGATCCCGGGCAAGATGTTACCGCGTTTGGATGCCCAAACGATCAGCGCCGTCATCAATCCGCCGACCACGCCTTTCCAGACGATATCCATTCAATGCTTCCCTCTAATGCCTGCCCAATGCCTGCCAGACAGCAGCTTCAAGGTGCGACGTCGGCTGTCGCGAAGCCACAAGACATGCCAAGGCTGCGGTAGGCCTTGTAGAAACCGTCCATCGAGATGGTCGCGACCGGCTGTTTGCCGAAGACCACGTCGAGCGTGGTCGCACGGCGCATGGCGCGCAGCAACGCCAGGCTGGTCTTGGGCTTGTTCTCGACCATCCAGGCGAGACGGCCAGCGACGGAATCGTGGGAATAGACGGTTGCGGCAACCTGACCGGCGGCGTCGCCGAATTTTGCCGCGATCTTCTTGCCGGTCGGAAGATCCTTGTTGCCGATGGCGATCGTCATCGCCGGGTAAGCATCCGGCGGCAAGGCATCACCATTCGAGATCGAAAGGGTCAACGTACCAGGATAGCCGCCGCTGTCGACGAAAGCGGTCGAGGCGACGCAGGTCTTGCGCGCATCCTGGCCCGTGTCCAGGACATCGACGATGGTGGCCCATCTGCCGAAGGTGCCGGTAGCAGGTACGTTTGGAGTGGGCTGGGTCTGCGCGAAGGCACTGCCGGACAGTGTCAGGAAAGCGACCAGCCAACCATGGGCCCCAAGGGTGGTGAGGCGGAAATTGCGCATCATCAGATCTCCTGTTCGGCGCGCCACCCAACAATGGGCAGGCGCGCCGCTGGCCGATAAGAGATGACGCCTCGCGTCAGGTCAACCGAGATAGGGATAGAGCGGGAAACGATCGGTCAGCGCCACGACCTTGGCCTTGACTGCCGCTTCCACAGTCGCATTGCCCTCGTCGGAATTGGCGACCTTGAGACCATCCAGCACTTCGGCGATCAGCTTGCCTATCTCGCGGAATTCGGCTTGGCCGAAGCCGCGCGTGGTGCCGGCCGGGGTGCCGAGGCGCACGCCCGAGGTGACGAAAGGCTTTTCCGGGTCGAACGGGATGCCGTTCTTGTTGCAGGTGATGTTGGCGCGGCCGAGTGCCGCCTCGGCGCGCTTGCCGGTGGCGTTCTTGGGCCTGAGATCGACCAGCATCAGATGGTTGTCGGTGCCGCCGGAGACGATGTCGAGGCCGGTTTCCTTGAGACTGGAGGCGAGCGCCTTGGCGTTGGCGGCGACGCTCTCGGCATAGACCTTGAAGCTCGGCTTCAGCGCTTCGCCGAAGGCAACCGCCTTGGCGGCGATAACATGCATCAGCGGGCCGCCCTGCAGGCCGGGGAATACCGCCGAATTCATCTTCTTGGCGATGTCCTCGTCATTGCACAGGATCATCCCGCCGCGCGGGCCGCGCAGCGACTTGTGCGTGGTGGTCGTCACGACATGCGCGTGCGGCAGTGGCGACGGATGCACGCCGCCAGCGACCAGGCCAGCAATGTGCGCCATGTCGACCATCAGATAGGCACCGACCGCATCGGCGATCTCGCGAAAACGCTTCCAGTCCCAGACGCGCGAATAGGCAGTGCCACCAGCCAGGATCAGCTTCGGCTTGGTCTCATGCGCGGTCTTCTCGATGGCGTCCATGTCGAGCAGATGGTCGTCCTTGCGCACGCCATACGACACGACCTTGAACCATTTGCCGCTCATGTTGACCGGCGAACCATGGGTCAGGTGGCCGCCCGAATTGAGGTCGAGGCCCATGAAAGTGTCGCCGGGCTGCAAGAGCGCCAGGAACACCGCCTGGTTCATCTGGCTGCCGGAATTCGGTTGGACGTTGGCGAAGTTGCAGCCGAACAGCTTCTTGGCCCGCTCGATGGCCAGTTCCTCGGCTATGTCGACGAACTGGCAACCGCCATAATAGCGCTTGCCTGGATAGCCCTCGGCATATTTGTTGGTCATGATCGAGCCCTGCGCCTCCAGTACAGCGCGGGAAACAATGTTTTCCGAGGCGATCAGCTCGATCTCATGGCGCTGGCGGCCAAGTTCGTTGCGGATGGCGCCGAAAATCTCCGGATCGGCATCTTCCAGCGTGGTTTCGAAGAAAGATTCGAACTTGTTCGACACTGCCGCTGCTGTTGCCATGGGCTGAAATCCTCGGGGGTTCGGGGGCAATTTTGTCTATGCATGTCGTTGCACCATAACCGCTGCACACTTCTGGGCGACATGCATTTGCCGGGCCATTAACACAGTTGTTTTCGCCCCGCCACGTTTGCGGCGCGAAATTTGCTGGCCGGTTTGCGCCAGCGAGGCAACAAGAGACTATTTCCTCGTCTTCCGACCTTTCAGCAAGGCTTCGGTGAGCGTGATCTCGGTAAACAGCGCCTGCGACGTATGGTCATTGATCTCGCCGGCGCGAAACATGTCACGCACGGCCGCGCGCTCGGCGTCGATGCCGGCGAGCCGCAGTTCCAGCTCCAGCCTTCCGGATTCGCGGGCCTCGGCGCGGGCCTCATCGGCTTCATCCGAGGCGGCGATGCGACGCCGGTAACCGGCGACGATGTTCTCGGCGGCGGCAATCCTGGCGCCGGGCACCTCGCCTTCGCCCTCATCCTCCGCCGCCGCAATGCTCTCGATGCGCGCGATTGCCGCCTTGGCAGCACCGACACGCGCCAGGCGTTCCTCGGCGGCACCGGCCTCCTCGCCCGGTTCGACCAGCCCCCTGGCGATCCTTGGCAGAGCGAGACTGGCGAAGACCAGCGAGCAGATGATCACGCCGGCGGCGAGGAAGATAACCAGATTGCGCGCCGGAAACGGCGAGCCGTCCGGCATGGCGAGCGGCAGCGACAATATGCCGGCCAGCGTGATCGCGCCGCGCACACCGGCCACGGAACCGGCGAGCCGCACGCGCAGCCCGAACGGCTCCGCCTTGCGCTTGCCCAGACGCGCGGCGATACCGGCCGCGATATCGCCGATCCAAATCCACAGGAAGCGTAGCGCGATCAGGCACAGCGTCAGCGCAATAACAGTCGCGATCGGTTGGATGATCGGATGCAGGCTCATCAGTTCCGGCGGCACATGGCGGATGATGTCGGGAAGCTGCAGGCCGAGCACGATGAAGAGAGCGCCGTTGAAAACGAAGGAAAGCGTCATCCACAGCGACATCGTCTGCATGCGCGCCGAGACGCCGAGGAAGCGGAACACGCCGGAGCCACCGGCGAGCAGGCCGGCGGCGACCGCCGCCAGGATGCCGGACGCTCCGACGTGCTCGGCGCCGAGATAAGCTATGAAGGGCAGCAGGATCATGACCAACACCTGCGCCTCGGCTGGCACGCCGCCGATGCGGTTGAGCACTTGCAGCAGCTTGGCGGCGACGAACAACGCCGCGACGCCGATCAGGATGCCGATCGCCACGGCGTAGAGGAAACTCAGTGATGCCGCGGCAAAGGAAAAGCTGCCGGTCAGTGCTGCTGCCACGGCGAAGCGGAACATGACGAGGCCCGACGCATCGTTGAGCAGCGACTCGCCTTCGAGAATGTGCATCAGCCGCGCCGGAACGACATTCTTGTCGACGATCGAAGACACAGCCACAGCATCGGTCGGCGACAGCACCGCGGCCAGCGCGAAAGCGACAACCAGTGGGATGCTCGGCACCAGCCAGTGCAAGGCGTAGCCGAAGCCGACGATGGTGAAGAAGACGAGCCCGATGGCAAGATCCAGGATCGGTCCGCGCAGAGCCACCAATTCACGCTTCGGCGCGCCATAGGCATCGCCAAACAGCAGCGGCGGGATGAACACCAGCAGAAACAGTTCCGGATCGATCTCGACATGGATGCCGCGCACCGGCCATGCGAGTGCGGCGCCCATGGCAATCTGCAGCACCGGTAGCGGCACCCGAACCAGGCGCACCAGCGCGCCGGAAAGCGCGACGAAGGCGAGCACAACCAGAATGAAGACGGCGACTTCCATGGTCCGGTTCCAGACTTGTCCGCCGACCATGCGCAAAGCCGGCCAATCCGTCCAGCCGCCCTCCCATGAAACTGCGGCGAGACCGAGTAACGAAAAGGCCGCCTTGAACGGCGGCCTTTTTAATAAAAGATTCAGTCACTTAAAGCGACGACGTGATCTGCAGCTCGTTGGCGCCGTCGAGCGCGTAGACGTCGTCGCGGAACTGCACGACGCCCGGACCCGTCGACCAGGCCGAGAGATAGAGGAAGTGGACCGGCACCGGGTTGGTGACCTGGATCGGCGTGTTTTCACCAGTCTTGATCGCCGCCTCGAAATGCTGGCGGTCCCAGCCGGGAGTGTCGCGCAAGATCCAGGTGACGAGATCGCGCACATTCTGCACACGCACGCAGCCCGAGGAATCGAAACGCATCATCTTCCCAAACAGGCTCTGCTGCGGGGTGTCGTGCATGTAGACGCCGTCGGGGCTCGGGAAATTAATCTTGACCGAAGCCATCGCGTTGCCCGCACCCGGGTCCTGGCGGAAGCGATACTTGGCGGCATCGTCGGTCGACCAGTCGACATTGAGAGGATCGACCTCGCTGCCGTCCGGCGCGAACAGGCGGATATGGCTGTCCTTCAGATAATCGGGATTCTTCCGCATCAGCGGAATGATGTCCTTGCGCACGATCGAAACCGGCGCGTTCCAGTACGGATTGACGATGATCTCGTTGATCTTGGAATTGACGATCGGCGTCTGGCGATCGATCTTGCCGACGATGGCGGTGTGGCGAAGCACGACGCGGTCGTTCTCGACGGCTTCGATCTGTGCGGCCGGAATGTCGACCAGCACATAGCGGTTGCCCAACGTGCCGGCCTTCTCGCGCAGCCGCTGCAGATTGGTCTGCAACTGGCCAAGCCGGATCTGCGCCGAAACGTTCATCGCCGCGTAGGTGTATTTGCCGAGCGAACCGTCGGCAGGCAGGCCGTGGCGCAACTGGAAGCGCTTGACCGCCGAGTCGACATAGGAATCGAAGGCCGTCGAAATGCCGGCGCCTTGTGCCAGGTCGCCGGAAACCATCAACCGCTTGCGCAACGGCACCACATCGGGATCATCGACGCCGAGCTGCAGCTTCTTGGTCGCGGGAACCTCTACCCAGCCGCCCTGCCCGACGATATTCTGATATTGCGCGACCGCCTGTTCGGTGAAAGCGACGGTCTGCAGGCTGAAGATCGGCAGCGTCGAGGCCACCTTGCCGCCCTCGCTGGCGCGGGCGTCGAACTGATCGTCCCAATTGCCGCGCGCCGAGGACTTCAGGATATCACCGATCACATCCTGCGCATTGGCGCCGCCGGCAACCAGCGCGGCTGCGAGCGCGGAGGCCCCGGAGAGGAAAAAACGACGGCTGGTCTTCATGGACGTTCCAGACATTTGTAGCAGTTCGATCACTTGCTGCGTTGATCACCGGGCGATCTCGCCCGCACTCTAAAATTGGCAATCTTAACAATTAGCCAACCATGCTCCGCATCACCTTGGTGCAACGCACGAGGCGCGATATGGATTGCGGGTGAACGCAGGGTCTTCACCACAGCATCACTGCCACTCTCGGTTCCATTGGAATATGGCGGCAACGTGGCTTGGCGTCCAAATCCGGCCGGCCGGCATCCCGAAAAGAAATGGACCGATGCTTTTCGGCACCGGCCCTGACTGAAGGTCGATATTTCGGCCGCGCTTCTGTGGCGCGGGCCGGATACGATGTTGCACCTTACATCCGGTAGGCGATCGTGTCGTTCCAGAAGCGGTCGAGCCGCTGCAAAGCGCGGTTCATCTGCTTGAACTCGTCGGTGTTGATGCCGCCGACCTGCTCGATCGAGCCGACATGGCGCTCGTAGAGACCGGCGACGACTTCCGCGACCTCGTTACCCTTCGGGGTCAGCGAGACGCGGACCGAACGGCGGTCGATGCGTGAGCGCTGGTGATTGATGAAGCCGAGATCGACCAGCTTCTTCAGATTGTAGGAGACGTTGGAGCCGAGATAGTAGCCACGCGAGCGCAGCTCGCCGGCTGTCAGTTCGGAATTGCCGATGTTGAACAGCAGCAGCGCCTGGATGGCATTGATGTCGGAACGGCCGTTGCGGTCGAACTCGTCCTTGATGACATCAAGCAGGCGGCGGTGAAGCCGTTCAACAAGCTGCAGCGATTCCATGTACAGGGAACGGATAGCCTCGCGGCGATCGTCGGATACGTTGGCGGTCTTCGCCGCCGGACGCGAATTGATCATTGTCTTTGCCTCTCGTTTGTCGCCCTGGTGATTTTTTGTTTTTCACCTTGATCGCGACACTATCGAATACTCATAAAATTCGACTTAAACGCTAGGGCTAACAAGAGCTTACCGGTAATAGGTTTCGAAAGAGGCTTAACGAACGGTCACCCGAGCAAGGATAATTAACCTAAAGATTTCGGCAGTGATTTCGGGGCTGAATTCAGGCAGCCGCCAGGTCGCCAATGTGCTCAAGGGCTTAGTGGCGGACGGGGCGCTTCTGCAGGTAGATGATGACGCGGAAGACGATGTAAAGCACCGCCACCGCGGCATGCGAGACGACAATCAGCAGGTGGTGGCCGAAAAGCTCGGGAAAGCCGGCATACATCACTGTCTCGGTCGCCGCGCAAATGAACCAGATCACCGGGCCCCAGGACGCCAGCATCCACAGGCCCGCAGCGGCGAAGGGAAAGAAAACGGCGAGCACCACGGCGGCGACTTGCCAGTGCACGGGCATCAGGTCAAAACGCCACAGCGGGCCCGGATAGAAGCCGATCAGCTTGATCCAGTACAGGATGCCGAACAGCAGGCAGTAACTTGATATGACCCGCTGGAACCAGGCAAAGATCACCTCCACCCCGGAAGGCTGCAGCACGACGCGTCTCGAGGTCACCTCGCTCAAAGCACGAGCTCCCGTTCCCCAAGCGGAGCGAAATAGGCGTCGACATCCGCCTCGCTGATCGCATCGAGGCTAGCCGGACGCCATTGCGGTTTTGCGTCCTTGTCGATGACGGCGGCGCGGATGCCCTCGTAGAAATCGTGGCCGGCAAGCATCCTGTTGAGGATGCGGAACTCCATCTTCATGCAAGCGTCCATGGACAGTGTCAGCCCGGCGCTGATCTGGCGCCAGGCGACGCGCAGGCTGGTCGGCGAGCGAGTGCGGATCGTCGCCAGCGTCTTGGCGGCGAACTCGTCAGTGTCCGCCGCGCGCTCCAGGCTGTCGATGACGCGTTTCAAGGATGGTTGCGAAAAATGGCGAGATATCGCCTCCAGCGTCGACCTGTCGGTCTCTCGCTTAGCGTGAGAGAAGAAGCCGCGCAGCGCCGGTTCCGGATCGCCGGTCAACGTCAGCCGTTCGAGGAAGCTGCCCTGATCCTCGGCCTTGATGGTGTGGGTAGCCAGCCCCGACCACAGTGCATCGCCATAGCGGATACGATTGCCCGTCAGCGCCAGATACATCCCGAACGAGCCACTGAGATCGGGCAGCAGGTGGCTGGCGCCGACATCCGGGAAAAAGCCGATGCCGACCTCCGGCATGGCGAACTGGGCATTTTCGGTCATCACCCGGTGCGAGCCGTGGAACGAGATGCCGACGCCGCCGCCCATGACGATGCCGTCGATCAGCGCGACATAGGGTTTCCTGAAGCTGCTGATGCGGGCGTTGAGCCGGTATTCGTCGGCGAAGAAATCGACCGGCGGTTTTCCCGCCCGGCCGGTCTCATAGATATGCAGTATGTCGCCGCCTGCCGAAAAGGCCCTGCCCTCGGCCTTGACGACGACGATATCGACGCCCTGGTCGGCTTCCCAGGCGGAAAGGGCAGCGTCGAGCGCCCTGATCATGCGATGCGTCAAGGCATTGAGCGCCTGCGGCCGCCTCAACGTAATGACGCCGGCACGGCCCAGATGTTCGAAGCGGATCTCGTCGCCTCCGCCAAAATCCATCGTGAAAGAATCCCTTCTCCCGCGCCGCCGGGATTGAAGTGCTAGAGCGTGGCGCATGGGCGCGTCAATGCCAAGCCCTGCCGGTCGGGGTCAGTTTGGATCTCGAGGGCAGAAAGAGGCCATCCTTTGCGGCCCAGCCAAATCGGTGCGCATCGGCATTGGAACCTCCAACCGACTTCAGGACATTCGTCGAAGATGCAGCCGTGACCGGATCCAGGATAAAGTTAAAACTGGGCCGCCAGCGCGTCGTCTTGGCCACCGGCGGCAGCCGATGCTAGAGAGTGGCTGACAGCCTCGAACCGGACGGTAAGACATGCGGCCGTTTTTGCGCCTTGCCCTTGTTCTGGGTGGCCTGCTGGCCATCTGCGCCGCCAATGGCCTGGCCGAGGCGGCTGATATCGACGATCTCTATAAATCCCAAACCATCGTCACTGGCCAGGACGAGCCAAACCGCCAAGCAGGTTTCAAGATCTGCCTCGATGAGGTCCTGGTGCGGGTTTCCGGCGACCAGCGCCTGCTGGAAAAACCAGAGATGACGGCACTGCGCGACAAGGCCGGCAGCTTCGTCACCGGCTTCCGTTACCGCGACCGCATGGAAGGCATTCCGGTTCATGACGAGCAAGGTACGCATGACCGGCCGCATGACCTTTATTGCCAGTACACGCCGGCGACGATCGATCCGGTTCTGGCTTCGCTCGGCAGCAAGCCCTGGCTGGCCGAACGGCCGACGCTCTCGGTAGTCCTGGCTGTGGACGACTCGCGCCGACATTTCGTCCTTGCCAGTGATGGGGACGAAAACCCGTACATGATAGAGTCTTTTCAATCGGCCGCCGGCCCCATGGCGATGTCGATTGTCGTTCCGAACAAGGCCACGCTCGCCAAGGCCGGACTCACTTTCGAAGAGGTGGGTCCTATCTCACCCGAACTGCTAGGCAATGTTGCAAGAAGTATCGGCAGCCGCCAGGTCTTGGCCGGCAGCATCGTGTGGAGCGACAAGGACCTCGGCTGGATCGCCGATTGGCGGCTTAAAGCGGACGGGAAGACCTATCATTGGCAAGTGCGCGGCGTTAGTTTCGATGAAGCGTTTCGTGTCGCCATGCGGGGTGCTGCTCAGATCCTTTCGGGCAATGGATCGCCTTGACAGGCCGTGCTGCCCTCCAGGCGATTTGCTGGCACAAACGTGTCGCATTGGTCAGCGGCAAGGGCTCGTGATAAAAGCCGCCGATCTGGAGTTTTGGCGATGAACAAATTCACCCCCGCAAAGCCAGCCGGCGCTCGCAGCGTCGACGACATCACCGGCAGCCGCCGTTTGCGCCGCATGCGCAAGGCCGACTGGTCGCGCCGCCTGGTGCAGGAGAACAGGCTCTCGGTCGATGATCTGATCTGGCCGATCTTCGTCGTTGACGGCAGACAAGTGCGCGAGCCGATCGCCGCCATGCCGGGCGTCTTCCGGCTGTCGATCGATCTCGCGGTCAAGGAGGCCGAACGCGCGGCAAAGCTCGGCATTCCCGCACTCGCCACCTTCCCGAATGTCGACATTTCGCTGCGCGACCAGACCGGCTCGCACATCCTCGACCCCAACAACGTCATCAACCGCGCCACCCGCGCGATCAAGGACGCGGTGCCGGAGATCGGCATCATCACCGACGCCGCGCTCGACCCGTTCACCAGCCACGGCCATGACGGCATCCTGCGCGACGGCATCGTCGTCAACGACGAGACGGTGGAACAGGTGACCGCTGCGGCCGTCATCCAGGCGGCAGCCGGCGCCGACATCATCGCACCGTCCGACATGATGGACGGCCGCATCGGCGCTATCCGCGACGCGCTCGACGCCAACGGTTTCCAGGACGTGGCGATCATGTCCTACGCGACTAAGTTCGCCTCGGCCTTCTACGGCCCCTATCGCGAGGCGGTCGGCACCGCCGGCCTGCTCAAGGGCGACAAGAAGACCTATTACATCGACCATGCCAATTCCGACGAGGCGGTGCGCGAAGCCGAACAGGATATCGCGGAAGGCGCCGACATGCTGATGGTCAAGCCCGGCCTGCCCTATCTCGACATCATCCGGCGGTTGAAGGACGAATTCCAGATGCCGACCTTCGCCTACCAGGTGTCCGGCGAATATTCGATGATCAAGGCCGCTGCCGCCAATGGCTGGATCGATGGCGAGAAGGCGATGCTGGAAAGCCTGCTGGCCTTCAAGCGCGCCGGCTGCGACGGCATCCTCACCTACTTCGCCCCCGAAGTGGCGAAGCTGTTGAAGGGATAGTTTCTCTTCCACCGGCGGCCGGTCGCGGCGAGCAAATGCCGACCATTCGCCTCTGCATCCAACAATTTCCGGTTCTGGCGAGAGCCACGGCGATGCCTCGCCAGTGCCATCGCATGAGGTCGGTTTGCGCTGAAAAACCGCTTGCATTTCGCAAGCAGTTTGTTACAAGACAACAGCTTGCAAAAATACCAATTGGCTACCGAGGAGGCCCTTATGCCCAAACTTCGTGTCAACGCTTTCACCCTATCGCTCGACGGTTATGGCGCCGGTCCCGATCAGGATCTGCAAAATCCGCTCGGCGTCGGTGGGGAATCCTTGCACAAGTGGTTTGTCGACACTCGCACCTTCCGTGAGATGGTGCTCGGACAAGATGGCGGCACCACCGATATAAACGAGGCGTTCGCGGCGCGCAGTTTCGAGAATGTCGGCGCATGGATCCTCGGCCGCAACATGTTCGGACCGATCCGCGGCGAATGGCCCGATGACAGCTGGAAGGGCTGGTGGGGCGATAACCCGCCCTACCATGTGCCGGTTTTCGTGTTGACCCATCACAAGCGCGAACCGATCGTCATGGAGGGCGGCACGACCTTCTATTTCATCACCGACGGCATCCATTCGGCACTTGAACAGGCAAAAGCAGCGGCTAATGGCAAGGACGTGCGGGTGGGCGGCGGCGTCGCCACCATCCAGCAATATCTCCAGGAGAAGCTGATCGATGAGATGCATCTGGCGATCGCGCCGGTGCTGCTCGGTACGGGCGAGAACCTTTTTGGCGGCCTGGACATGGTCAAGCTCGGCTATGTCTGCAGCGAGCAGGTTGCGACGCCGCTCGCCACGCACGTCACCATCAAGCGGGCTTAGGTGGAGAGCCAATCTCCCCCCGCGAGGGCAGGGCTATCGCATATGAGTAAAGAGGCTAAGCAGGTTTTGATCGGCCCATCGTGCCTTGAGTCGTTTGTGGCTGAGCGGGA
>NZ_JAMYMV010000025.1:0-79421 GCF_040318715.1 Mesorhizobium sp. M1050
GATCCGAAGGGCCTCTATGCGCGCGCGCTGAATGGCGAGATCAAGAATTTCACCGGCGTCGATTCTCCCTACGAAGCGCCGCAAAACCCGGAAATCCATCTCCAGACACTCGGCAAGTCGGCCGAACAGATGGTAGACGCCCTGGAACACTGGCTGAACGAGCGCGACATTGCCGAAGACCAATACGACAGCGGCGGCGGCATCTGACGACACGGAGATGCTCGAAACCTTCGAGCGGCTTGCGCTGGCGGCCGGGCGCGAGGTGATGCGCGTGTTCCATGCCGGCTGTGCGGTCGACCGCAAGTCCGATTCGTCGCCAGTGACCGAGGCGGACCGTGAGAGTGAGAAGATCATTCTCGCCGGACTGCGCGCCGCGTTTCCCGACATACCTTGCGTGGCCGAAGAGGAAGCATCCGCCGGCATCGTGCCGCCCAACCTGGACGGGGCCTTCTTTCTCATCGATCCACTCGACGGCACCAAGGAATTCGTCAACCGACGCACCGATTTCACCGTCAACATCGCGCTTGTCCGTCACGGCGTGCCGGAGGTCGGAGTTGTCTTTGCCCCCTGCACGGGCCGCTTCTTTTCGGGCCTGCCGGGCAAGGCGGAATCTCTGGAGATCAATGGCGACTACCAGATCACGGCCCGTCGGCCGATTTCGGTGAGAACAGCCGTGCCGCCGCTGGCCGTCGTTGCCAGTCGGTCGCACAACACGCCGGAAACCGAGGCCTATATTCGCGACCTCGGCGCCGCCGAAATCGTCTCGGTCGGTTCGTCCTTGAAATTCTGTCTTGTCGCCAGCGCCGAGGCGGATGTCTATCCGCGCTTCGGTCGCACCATGGAATGGGACACGGCAGCGGGTGACGCCGTGTTGCGCGCGGCCGGCGGCATGACACGCACACTGGACGGCCAACCTTTGCTCTATGGCAAGCGCAGGCAAAGCGACGACGAGGATTTTGCCAATCCGCATTTTATTGCCAGCGGGGCAGGGGTGAGCCCCGCTTGAGAAGGCCCGGCAGCTTACTCGGCTGCGGCCTGCGTTGAATTCAGGTAGTTCCATTCATCTTGAATGTCTTCACTTGTGCTTAAGGCGAGTGTGGCAACCTGTAGTTGTCAACGCTTGGGGTAGAAGTCAATCAGGATGTTTGCCAAATCCATTCGGGCGCGTCTCCTGGGCCTTTCCGGCCTTTTCTTTGTCGTGCTCTTGGCGACGGTGTCGCTCGCCTCGATACAGATCGATCTCATCGAAGATCTCGTCGAAAGCCTGAACCTGAAGTCGCTCCCGGCGGCGCGGATTCTTGGCGACATTGAAGCCGAACTTGGCCGGCTTCGCCTCGCCGAGGCCACATCTCTGCCAAACGTTGCCGGTTTGGAGCCGGCGCGAGCACGCCAGCGTCTTCGGGATCTCGGGACCGCCTACTCGAACCTCGCTTTGTCGGGCGAGGAGCGACGCATGGCCGCGACCCTCGGCGATGCCCTCGAGGCCTATCTGGCAAAGCTTGACGCATCGACGGACGCCGCGCCGAATGCGGCCGCCGATGCGGTCCAACGCAACAAGCTGAGAACGCTCAGCGACGGGGTCTCTCGCGCGCTGGATGCTTTGAGCCATGCCGCCGCAACGTCCGCAACGAACGACGTCAGCGAGGCCGAAGAGGTTTCTGAATTCGCCATCGGGCTCATGGCCGGCATCGGAGCGGTTGGCCTGATCCTCACGGCCTGGATCATCCTGCGCCTCAAGAGGGGTCTGTCCGATCCTCTTGTCTCAATCGCGCGTGCGCTGTCGCGGCTGGCCCAAGGCGATAACGACGTCGTGGTTTTCGACGTTGCCAACCGCGACGACGAGATTGGTTCGATCGGAAGGGCTGTCGAGGAGTTTCGTGATAGTGTCGTGGCGCGACGGCGCATCGAGGCCGCACTCGCGGAGCAGAACAGTCGCTTAGACGCAGCGCTGACGAATTTGCCGCACGGGATGTGCATGTTCGATGCACAGACACGCCTGATCGTCTGCAATGCCCAATATGGCCGAATGTACGATTTGCCTGCAGACCTGATGACTCCCGGCACGCCGCTCGATCGCATCCTCGAGCACCGCGCGTCGGTCGGCAACGCTCCGGTCGACATGGCGACGTACTTCGACGTCGTAATGGTCTCTCGATCGAGAGGCGGAGTCGCAAGCGCCAAGATGGAGCTCACCGACGGCCGAACCGTCAAGGTCACATACAATCCCAGGCAGGAAGGGGGTTACGTCGCAACACACGAAGACATCACCGAGAGCGTCAGGGCCGAGGCGGAAATTGCACATATGGCGGGGCACGATGCTCTGACCGGACTGCCGAACCGTTACCTGCTGCATGAGAAGATTGCAGACGCTCTCGGCCGCACCCGGGCCGGTGAGAGGGCTGCGGTGCTTTGCCTCGACCTCGATCAGTTCAAGATGGTAAACGACACGCTCGGTCACACCGTCGGCGACTTGCTGTTGAAGGCGGTAGCAGAGCGCCTGACCGGTTGTGTTCGTGAGAACGACACTCTCGCGCGCCTGGGTGGCGACGAGTTCGTTGTCGTTCAGTCCGGCATCGAGGGACCGGAGCAGCCTGAGGCGCTCGCCCGCCATCTCATTGACAGCCTCTGTCAGCCGTTCGATCTCGAGGGTCACCAGGTGGTGATCGGCACGAGCATCGGGGTCGCGCTTGGCCCGGACGATGCCGATGACGCGGATCGCTTGCTTAAGCATGCGGATCTGGCGCTCTACAGGGCAAAGGCGGACGGTCGAGGCACCTACCGCTTCTTCGAAGCCGAGATGGATGCGCGGGCGCAGCGCCGCCGCCAGCTCGAGTTGGATCTGAGGCGCGCACTGGTTAGCCGCGAGTTCGAGCTATACTACCAGCCACTGGTCGACGCTCAGACCCAGAAGGTGATCGGCTTTGAGGCGCTGCTGCGGTGGAATAATGCAGCGCGCGGTGTCGTCCTCCCGTCGGAGTTCATCCCGCTGGCCGAGGAGATCGGCCTGATCATTCCCTTGGGAGAGTGGGTGCTCCGGCAGGCTTGCGCCCATGCGGCTGCGTGGCCGCATGACATCAAGGTTGCCGTCAACCTTTCGGCGGTTCAATTCAAAAGCCACGCCCTCGTGCATCACGTGGCGCTGGCACTGGCGGATTCGGGCCTGTCGCCGGGTCGATTGGAACTGGAGATCACCGAGTCGGTGCTGCTCACCGGCACAGAGGCGACACTCGCCGCGCTTTACAATATGAAGCAGTTGGGTGTGCGTATCGTCATGGATGATTTTGGCACCGGCTATTCCTCGCTGAGTTATTTACGGTCTTTCCCCTTCGACAAGATCAAGCTCGATCGCTCTTTCATTGACGGTCTGCCAGACGAGAAGGGAATGTCCGCGATTGTCAGGACGGTAGCCGATCTCGGCGCGAACCTTGGAATGATCACGACAGCGGAAGGCGTGGAATCTGCGGAGCAGTTCAGACTGGTGCGCGAACAAGGCTACACCGAGGTTCAAGGCTATTATTTCGGCCGGCCCCGTCCGGAGGGCGAAGTCCTTGGAATGCTTGGCTCCAAGATTGCTTTCGTCGCCTGATCAGTTCGGCGGTATATGGGACGCTAGGCAGGCAAAGCGACGACGAGGATTTTGCCAATCCGCATTTTATTGCCAGCGGGGCAGGGGCCAGCCCCGCTTGAGAAGGCCCGGCAGCTTACTCGGCTGCGGCCTGTGCTGAATTCGAGCCGATATAGTTGCGGATCGTCTCGATGATGCGGTCCTGGTCGGCTTCGCTGAGATAAGGGTGCATCGGCAGGCAGAGGATTCGCTTCGGTAGGTCTTCCGACACGGCAAGGCCGGTCGGCGTGCGCGGGTAGTCGCGGTAAGCAACCTGGGCATGCAGCGGCTTCACATAGTAGATAACAGACGGAATGCCCTTTTCACCAAGATGCGCCTTCAACCCGTCGCGCTTCGGCGTCTCGATCGCGTACTGCGCCCAGGCCGAACGGCTGCCGTCCAGATTGCGGGCGGCGGTAACGATGTCGCCAAGTCCGTCCGCATAGCGCATTGCCACCATCTGGCGGGCAACCATCTCGTCTTCGAGAATGGCCAGCTTCTCGATCAGGATCGCCGCCTGTATCGTGTCGAGCCGTGAATTGATGCCGACGCGGACATTGTCGTATTGCGTCTCGCCCTTGCCGTGGAAGGCGAAGGATCTGAGCTGCTCGGCCAGCGCATCGTCATTGGTGAACATCGCGCCGCCGTCGCCGTAGCAGCCAAGCGGCTTTGCCGGATAGAAGCTGGTCGAGCCGACCGCGCCGAAGGAACCGCACATCTTGCCCTCGAGCGAACCGCCCATCGACTGGGCGGCATCCTCGATCACCATCAGGCCTTCGCGGTTGGCAATCGCCATGATCGCCTCGTAGTCGGCGGCAAGGCCGAACAGATCGACGGGAATGATTGCCTTCGGCTTCAGCCGGCCTTCCTTCTTGATCATGGCGATGGCCGCCTCAAGACTGGCAATGTCGATGTTGTACGTATGCGGGTCGACATCGACGAACACTGGCTCGGCCTTGGCCAGCGCCACCACTTCGGCGGTGGCGGCGAAAGTGAAGCTCGGCACGAAGACCGCGTCGCCCGGGCCAACCCCGGCCGCAAACAGCGGCAACAGCAATGCATCCGTGCCGTTGGCACAGGCCACGACATGCTTGGTGCCGACATAGGCGGCGAGCTTGTTTTCGAATTCGGTGACCTGGGGGCCGAGAATATAGCGGCCCTCATCGACGACGCGGTCGATCGCGGCCTTCAGCCGGTCGCGGATTCGTTCGCGCTGCGCGCCAAGATCGATGAACTGCATGTCGGCCTCAAAAACGGTTTAGCCAGATAACCGGCCGCTGGTACCAGAGTTGCGCCTGCCGAGAAAGCCGGACAGGCAAAACCGCGAATTGCCCAGGTGTCGCAGTCTGTTACCCGTATTTCTCGGCATGACTTCGCGAGATGCCGGAATTCCGGGCTTCATCAGGCACGATCCTGCCCTTGTTATCCCTGGCATCGGCCCAGCGAAACATAAAGTGATCGACGCGCTCAACTAATCTTGAGCACGTTCGGGCCGCTCAGGCGATCTCGTGCCGCCAGGGTGGATTGGCGCCGGCGCGCGAGACCGTGACCGCCGCTGCCTTGGCGCCAAGCGCCAGCGCCTTGCCGATGGCATCCCGGGAAAGACTGGCGATTGCCGTCTTCGTCAGCAGGCCTTGTTCATGCAGCGAAGCGAGGATCCCCGCGTTGAACGTGTCGCCGGCGCCGACCGTGTCGACCACCTCGACCCTTTCCGGCATCACCGTGACGGCGTGCTCCTTGCTATAACCGACGGCGCCTTCGCTGCCATGCGTGACGACGATCAGCTTGGGACCGCGGTCCAGCCAGCTGTGGATGACATCCTCATGCGAGCCGGCTTCGCCGAACCAGTTCAAATCTTCGTCCGACAGTTTCACGATATCGGCCATTGTCATCATGGCGCGGATGCGCCTGAGGTGCTTGGCCTTGTCCGGGATGAAGTTCGGCCGGATGTTGGGATCGAGCATCATGACACGGCTTCCATGCTCGCGCCGCATGAACTCTTCATAGGCGCTGCCGGCGGGCTCGGAGATCAGGCTGATGGCGCCGAACAGCATGGCTTCGATCTCGCCGCCGAGCTGCGGCAGGTCGTCGACAGTGAGCATGCGGCCAGCGGTGTTCTCGTCATAGAAGGTGTAGGTCGCCTGGCCGTTGGTGAGCTTGACGAAGGCCAATGTGGTCGGTCGTGGCGAGGTGTGTGCATAGGTGGAGCTGACCTTGCTCGCCTCCAGCGCAGCCCTGAACTGACCGCCGAATAGATCCGACGACAGGCCGGAAAAGAAGCCGGCCGGCGCGCCGAGCCGACCAAGCGCGATCGCCGTGTTGAACACGGCTCCGCCGACATAAGGTGCAAAAGCCGGCTCGCCCGCTGTCGTCGTACGCGGCAGCATGTCGATCAGGGCTTCGCCGCAGCAGAGGATCATGGCTTCCTGGTCTCCGGCGGATAGATCACGCCCTTGCGGATGATGATGTTGGCGTAGAGCCGCGGCTCGCTTGTCGCGACGATGGCATACGCCGATTTGACCCGTGCATAGAAGTCGGCGCCAGCCAGTGCAACCACCTTGCGGCCCGGAGCGCGTTTGGCGCAGGTTGCCTCGATCTCCTGGTGGACAGGATCGGCAAGCGAGGGATCGCCTTTGACGGAGGCACGAAACAGCGCCTCCGGCACAAGGTCATCGACAGGCAAGATGCTCAATATCGCGTCGAGCACAGGGATAAGATCGTGACCGTCGGCCCGCACCAGCCGGGTCGCCTGTTGCTCGGCCGGATAATTTCCGTCGACAAGGGCGATTTCGTCGCCATGGCCCATGCCGCGCAAGATCGCCAGAAGCTCCGGACCGAGCAGCGCCGGGATTCCGATCAACATCAGGCGCTCCTGGAAATCGTCGTCGAGCCAATCAGGAAGCGTTCGGAAAGTGGCAGGCTGGCGCCGCCGAGCGCCCTGGCATGAATGCCGACGGTTCCCTCGCGAACGGCGGGCAGCTTCAAGCCTTCGCCGTCGATCGTGGCGATGGCCGCGATGATGGCATCGACCAGCCGGCGGCGCACGGCCTTCGGCATCCATCCGTCGATGACCGCCGCTTCGAAATCGATGACCGAGGACGCGGCGACGATCGCGTAGGCGAGCGCTCGCGAAGCACTGGCGATCCAGTCGTCGAGTTCGGCGCCGATCTCGCCCCAGTCTTCCGGCGACGTCCACAGATGCGAGGCCTCGACGCCGCGCGCATTGAGCGCCTTTTCGAGCATGGCAATGGACGCCACGTCGATCAATTGTGTCGGCTTGCCGTCCGGCCCTGGTACGGGCATCGAACCGAGTGCGCCGGCATTGCCGGTCGGGCCGCCAAACAGCCGGCCATTCAGCACGATGCCGCCACCGGCAAAGGCGCCGATATAGAAGTAGACGAAGTCACGCGCAGCGCTCGCCTGACCGAAGACGAGTTCTGCGCCGCAGGCTGAAGTAGCGTCGTTCTGCAGGTAGACTGGAAAATCGCATTGCGCCTGGATGTCGCCCCTGATGTCGCGATGACGCCATTCGTCCATGACGTCGCGCGGGGCGCCGGCGGTATCGGCCCAGTTCCACAATTCGAACGGCATGGCGATGCCGAGCCCAGCGATACGCTTGTCCTGTGCGGGCGTCAGTTCGCCACGCATCTGCCGCATGCCGTTGCTCACGAAGTCCACCGTCTCGCGTGGCGCCGGGTAGCGGTATGAATGCTGCAGCATCGAGCGCACATTGCCGAGAAAGTCGATCAGCACGAGTTCGGCGCTGCGCCGCCCGATCTTCAGGCCGATGAAGAAAGCGCCTTCGGGATTGAGCGCCATCGGGATGGAGGGCTGGCCGATCTTGCCGCGCAACGGCGCCTGGCGCAGCAGAAGGTTTTCTTCCTCCAGTTCGCGCATGATGACCGAAACCGTCTGCGCCGAAAGTCCGGTCATGCGGGCGATGTCGGATTTCGCCAGGCTGCCATGCTGACGCACCAGTGAGAGCACCAACCGCTCGTTGTGGTCGCGCATGCCACTTTGGTTGGTGCCGCGGTGAATGAGGCTGTCATTCATCTCGGGCGAACCGTGCCTCGCAATGGCGGTTTCCACCCTGTTCCTCCCGTCGTTTCCCTTCAAGGCTTTTCGGGCCAGAATGGGTGAACGAAGCAAGACTGTCAATAATAAATAAGAGTGATTTAATTATTGACAGAAGCCTCGGGCTGGTGTCTGTTGAGACAGCGTCCACGCTGGGAGAATTTCGTTGGATGCGCCGCAGGTGCCGGTTGGCCGGCATCCGGAATGGTTCCACTGGGAGGAAGATCGTGACCAATACAAAACTGTTGAAATCGACCGTGTTTGCCGCCGCGGCCCTGAGCCTGATGGCGTTTGCCTCGTCCGCATCCGCGGCCGGTGTCGGTGCCTGCCTGATCACAAAGACCGACACCAATCCCTTCTTCGTCAAGATGAAGGAAGGCGCGACGGCGAAGGCCAAGGAACTCGGCGTCGACCTCAAGACCTACGCCGGCAAGATCGACGGCGACAGCGAGAGCCAGGTCGCGGCGATCGAAAGCTGCATCGCCGACGGCGCCAAGGGTATCCTGATCACGGCATCCGACACCAAGGGCATCGTGCCAACCGTGAAGAAGGCGCGTGACGCGGGTCTGCTGGTGATCGCACTCGACACGCCCCTCGATCCGATCGACGCCGCCGACGCAACCTTTGCAACGGACAATCTCGAAGCTGGCAAGCTGATCGGCGCCTGGGCCGCCGCCACACTCGGCGACAAGGCCAAGGACGCCAAGATCGGCTTCCTCGACCTGACCCCCTCGCAGCCGACCGTCGATGTGCTGCGCGACCAGGGCTTCATGATGGGCTACGGCATCGACGTGAAGGATCCCAACAAGATCGGCGATGAGGACGATGCGCGCATCGTCGGCCACGACGTCACCAACGGCAACGAGGAGGGCGGCCGCAAGGCGATGGAGAACCTTCTGCAGAAGGACAACACCATCAACGTGATCCACACCATCAACGAGCCCGCAGCTGTCGGCGCCTACCAGGCGCTCAAGGCCGTCGGCCTCGAAAGCCAGGTGCTGATCGTTTCCGTCGATGGCGGCTGCCCCGGCGTGAAGTCGGTGGCCGAAGGTGTCATCGGCGCCACGTCGCAGCAATATCCGCTGCAGATGGCGGCGCTTGGCATCGAGGCGATCGCTGCTTTCGCCAAGGACGGAACCAAGCCGAAGCCGACCGAAGGCAAGAATTTCTTCGACACCGGCGTCAACCTGGTGACCGATAAGCCGGCCACCGGCGTGAAGTCCATCGACACCAAGGAAGGCCTCGCCAAGTGCTGGGGCTGATGCCGGTCTGACCGGCAACAACCAAACCTGAGCGGTCGGGGCTTGATCCCCGGCCGCTTCGGGTGGACGATGGTCGCGTGACCGCGAACAATCCCGGCAGCAGACCGGACAAGCGTGGACGGGCGTCGGCGTTTGGCTGCAGCCCCACGGGGAGGAAATATGGCTCAAGCTCAAGAATTCGAGAAAGTTCTCTCGGGCAGCGACACCAGTGTAGCCGCTTTTGACGAGCACAAATCGGCCGTCAAACGCATCCAGCATTTCCTGCATTCGACCCCGGCCGCGGTGCCGTTGATCGTGCTGGTTCTGGCAATCATCGTCTTCGGCATCACCATCGGAGGGCGGTTCTTTTCGTCCTACACGCTGACGCTGATCCTGCAGCAGATTGCCATCGTCGGCATTCTCGGCGCCGCGCAGACGCTGGTCATCCTGACCGCCGGCATCGACCTGTCGATTGGCGTCATCATGGTGATTTCAGCGGTGATCATCGGCAATTGCGCGGTCAGTTACGGTATGCCCAGTGTGCTCGCCGTGGCGATCGGGCTTGCCGCCGGCGCGGCCTGCGGGCTGCTCAACGGGCTGCTGGTTGCCTACATGAAGCTGCCGCCCTTCATCGTGACGCTTGGCACCTGGAACATCGTCATGGCCACGAACTTCATCTATTCGGCCAATGAGACGATCCGCGACACCGACGTCGACAACCAGGCACCGCTGCTGCATCTGTTCGCCCTTAGCTTTAAAGTTGGGACCGCGGTGCTGACGCTCGGCGTCATTGCGACAGTCTTGCTTGTGATGGTCCTCTGGTACGTGCTCAATCACACGGCATGGGGCCGCCATGTCTATGCCGTCGGCGATGACCAGGAAGCGGCGAAGCTGTCGGGTATCCAGACCAAGAAGGTGCTGGTGACGGTCTACACCCTTGCCGGGTTGATCGCAGCTTTCGCGGCCTGGGTCTCGATCGGCCGCAACGGGTCGATCTCGCCGTCCGCCGCCGTCACAGACTACAATCTGCAGGCGATCACCGCGACGGTGATCGGCGGAATTTCCCTGTTCGGCGGACGCGGCTCGATCCTGGGCACGCTGTTTGGCGCGATGATCGTCGGCGTCGTCTCCATGGGCCTCAACATGCTGGGCGCCGATCCGCAATGGAAAGTGCTGCTCACCGGTGTGCTGATCATCGGCGCCGTGGCTGTCGACCAATGGATCAGAAAGGTTTCGGCATGACCATGACTCAGGAACCCATCCTCACCGCTCGTGGCCTGATCAAACGCTATGGCCGCGTCACCGCCCTCGACAATGCGGACTTCGACCTCTACCCAGGCGAAATCCTCGCCGTCATAGGCGACAATGGTGCCGGCAAATCGTCGCTCATCAAGGCGATTTCCGGCGCGGCCGTGCCCGACGAAGGGGAGATCCGGCTTGAAGGCAAACCCGTCGCCTTCAAATCGCCGATGGAGGCCCGCGAAGCCGGCATCGAGACCGTCTATCAGAATCTGGCGCTGTCGCCGGCGCTGTCGATCGCCGACAACATGTTCCTTGGCCGCGAGATCCGCAAACCGGGTTTTCTGGGCGACTGGCTTCGTATGCTCGACCGTCCGGCGATGGAAAAGCGCGCCCGCGACAAGCTCACCGAACTTGGCCTGATGACCATCCAGAACATCTCCCAGGCGGTGGAAACGCTCTCAGGCGGCCAGCGCCAAGGCGTGGCGGTGGCGCGCGCCGCCGCATTCGGCAGTCGTGTCGTGATCATGGATGAACCGACGGCAGCCCTTGGCGTCAAGGAGAGCCGCCGCGTGCTCGAACTGATCCTCGACGTCAAGAAGCGCGGCCTTCCGATCGTGCTCATCTCGCACAACATGCCGCATGTCTTCGAAGTGGCCGACCGCATTCACATCCACCGGCTGGGTCGTCGCCTCTGCGTCATCGATCCCAAGCAATATACGATGTCCGATGCCGTGGCTTTCATGACCGGTGCAAAGGTTCCGCCCGAGGCAGCGCTCGCGGCTTGAGGCATGTGGCCAAAGTGCGTGACGGTTTTGGGACAACGACAGGCACGGAACAAGAATTTGAAGCGCGATGCGCAGATCGTCTCAGCGCGCCGCGCTTGAAATTGTCAAATTGCCGCAGGGTAAAGCAAGCATGGGCTGATCTAAATCGATTGAACATGAAGCGGTATCGGCTAGCATGGGCTGGGAGGAACGATGAAAGCCGGTATGATCATGGCAACCGCACGAGAGGCAGCATGACGAGCGCGATGACATCCGAACCCCTCCCGCCACTGCTCGAAAATCCTGATCCAGAGACGCTCGCAAGGGAAGTCTTGATGGCCCTCAAATATCGGGTCGGCAAGGATACCACGGTCGCGACCCAATACGACTGGCTGACCGCCTCGATCAAGGTCGTGCGCGACCGCATCGTCGACCGCTGGATGCAGGCGACGAAGGAGGCCTATGACCAGAAGGAAAAGCGCGTCTATTATCTGTCGCTGGAGTTCCTCATCGGCCGGCTGATGCGCGATGCCTTCTCCAATCTCGGTCTGATGGACAATATGCGCGAGGCGTTGTCGTCGCTGGGCGTCGATCTCGATCTCATCGCCGCGCTCGAGCCTGATGCGGCACTCGGCAATGGCGGCCTCGGCCGGCTTGCCGCCTGCTTCATGGAAAGCATGGCGACCGTCGACATCCCCGCGCATGGCTACGGCATTCGTTACGCCAACGGCATGTTCCGCCAGGAGATTCACGACGGCTGGCAGGTCGAATTGCCCGAAACCTGGCTCGATCACGGCAACCCGTGGGAGTTCGAACGCCGCGAACGCTCGTTCGAGGTCGGGTTCGGTGGTTCGGTGGAATCGATCACCTCGAAGGATGGCCGACTCGATCGCCATGTCTGGAAGCCGACCGAGCATGTGCTGGCCGTCGCCTATGATACGCCCGTGGTCGGCTGGCGGGCCAATCGCGTCAACACCCTGCGGCTCTGGTCGGGCATGCCGGTCGATCCGATCCTGCTCGACAAATTCAATGCCGGCGACCATATCGGCGCGCTTGCCGAAAGCAACAAGGCCGATGCCTTGTCGCGCGTTCTCTATCCCGCCGATTCCCACAAGGCCGGGCAGGAACTGCGGCTCAGACAGGAGTACTTTTTCTCCACCGCCTCGCTGCAGGACATCGTCCAGCGGCATCTCAGCCAGTATGGCGACCTGAAATCGCTGCCCGACAAGGCTGCGATCCACCTCAACGACACCCACCCGGCTATCGCTGTGCCTGAACTGATGCGCCTGTTGATGGATGTCCACGGCATGGATTTCGATCAGGCCTGGGATACCACCAAGCGCACCTTCGGCTACACCAACCACACGCTGCTGCCCGAGGCGCTGGAAAGCTGGCCGGTGCCGCTGTTCGAGCGGCTTTTGCCGCGCCACATGCAGATCGTCTACGCCATCAATGCCGAAGTGCTGCTTGAGGCGCGCGCGTCCAACCAGTTCTCGGACGAGCAGATCAGCCGCATCTCGCTGATCCAGGAAAATGGCGACCGCCGGGTGCGCATGGGCAATCTGGCCTTTGTCGGCTCGCATTCGATCAACGGCGTTTCGGCTCTGCACACCGACCTGATGAAGGAGACGGTGTTTGCCGACCTGCACAAGCTCTACCCCGATCGCATCAACAACAAGACCAACGGCATCACGCCGCGGCGCTGGCTGATCCAGTGCAACCCCGGCCTGACGTCGCTCGCCCGCGAGGCGATCGGTGATCGCTTTCTCGACGACATCGACGCCATCAAGGATCTCGATGGCTTCGCCGGCGACGCCGCGTTTCGCGACAAGTTCGCCGCCGTCAAGCGCGCCAACAAGGCGCGGCTGGCCAACCTCGTCGCCGACCGTCTCGGCATCAAGGTCGACCCCTCGGCGCTGTTCGATATCCAGATCAAGCGCATTCACGAATACAAGCGCCAGCTCCTGAACATCCTCGAGGCGATCGCGCTTTACGATCAGATCCGCTCGCATCCCGAGCGTGACTGGATGCCGCGCGTGAAATTCTTCGGCGGCAAGGCGGCGCCCAGCTATCACAATGCCAAGCTGATCATCAAACTCGCCAACGACGTCGCCAAGGTCATCAACCGCGACCCGGCGGTGCGCGGCTTGCTGAAGGTGGTGTTCGTGCCGAACTACAATGTCAGCCTGGCCGAGATCATGATGCCGGCTGCCGACTTGTCGGAGCAGATCTCGACCGCCGGCATGGAAGCGTCCGGCACTGGCAACATGAAGTTCGCCCTGAACGGCGCGTTGACCATCGGCACGCTCGACGGCGCCAATGTCGAGATCAAGGAGTGCGTCGGCGACGACAATATCTTCATCTTCGGCCTGAGCACCGCCGAGGTCGCAGAGCGGCGAAACAACGGCTACAACCCGCGCGCTGTCATCGAAGGATCATCCGAGCTGGCGCAAGCAGTTGCGGCTGTTTCGTCAGGTGTCTTTTCGCCGGACGATCCAGAGCGTTACCGCGACCTTATCGACGGTCTCTACAGCAGCGACTGGTTCATGGTTGCTGCCGATTTCGATGCCTATGCCGCCGCCCAGCGCGAGGTCGATGCAGTCTGGCGCAACAGTCCCGACTGGTATGCCCGGGCAATCCGCAACGTTGCGCGTGTCGGCTGGTTCTCCTCCGATCGCACCATCCGTCAATATGCGAAAGAAATCTGGAACGTGCCTGTCTGATGTGATTGCATGAGGCTGCGAACGAGGTGGTCCTGGGGTGTGAATTCGACAGTCGAATTCACACCCCAAACAAACGCTTGGTGCCTGGGGAGGGACACTGCCTGATGAAGAAGCCGCGCGCGACCGCTGGGACAAGCGGGCCGGACGGACTGGCGCCGGCCAGCGATGTTGCGGCGATTGTTGCCGGCACGCATGGTGACCCCTTCGCAGTTCTTGGCGTCCATGAGGTCGGCAAGAACCTGTTTGCCCGCTGCTTTGTACCACATGCCGAATTCGTCACAGCCTACACGCTGACCGGCATCATCGCGGGGGAACTGTCCAGGCGCGACGATGGCGGCTTTTTCGAAGGCAAGCTCTCGATCAAGAAGCGCCAGCCCCTGCGCTATCACGCGCGCAATGCCGGCGGCGACTGGTGGCTGACAGATCCCTATTCGTTCGGTCCGGTGCTTGGCCCGATGGACGACTACTACATCGCCCAAGGCTCGCACCTAAGACTGTTCGACAAGCTCGGCGCCCATGTCATCGACCACGAAGGCGCTTCCGGGGTGCATTTCGCCGTCTGGGCTCCCAATGCCCGACGCGTCTCGGTGGTCGGTGATTTCAACGAATGGGACGGTCGCCGGCACACGATGCGCGATCGCCGCGACACCGGCATCTGGGAGCTGTTCGTACCCGACATCGGTGCCGGACGACCCTACAAGTACGAGATCATCGGCCCGGACGGCGTAAGGCTGCCGCTGAAGGCGGACCCGTTCGCCTTCAAATCCGAATTGCGGCCGGCCACCGCTTCGGTCGTGGCCATGCCACCAGCGCATGAGTGGGGGGATGAGGCGCATCGCAATTTCTGGCGCAATGCCGACCACCGGCGCGAAGCGATCTCGATCTATGAGGTCCATGCCGGTTCCTGGCAGCTTCGCGACGACGGTACGTTCCTGTCATGGGACGAGTTGGCCGACCGGCTGATCCCCTATGTCGTCGAGACCGGCTTCACCCATATCGAATTCATGCCGATCTCCGAACACCCTTATGACCCATCCTGGGGCTATCAGACGACCGGCCTCTACGCACCGTCGGCCCGCTTCGGCGACCCTGACGGCTTTGCCCGTTTCGTCGATGGCGCCCACCGCGCCGGCGTCGGTGTCATCCTCGACTGGGTACCCGCGCATTTCCCGGTCGATGCGCATGGCCTGGCCAATTTCGATGGCACCGCGCTTTATGAGCATGCCGATCCGCGCAAGGGTTTTCATCCCGACTGGAACACCGCGATCTATAATTTCGGCCGCCGCGAAGTGGTGTCCTTCCTCGTCAACAACGCTTTGTTCTGGGCCGAAAAATACCATGTCGACGGTTTGCGCGTCGATGCGGTCGCCTCGATGCTCTACCTCGACTATTCGCGCAAGGCCGGCGAATGGATCCCCAACGAGAAGGGCGGCCGCGAGAACCTCGAGGCGGTCAGCTTCCTGCAGAAGATGAACAAGGAGGTCTATGGCCACCATCCCGGCGTCATGACCATCGCCGAGGAATCGACCTCATGGCCGAAGGTCTCGGCGCCGGTGCACGAGGGCGGCCTAGGCTTCGGCTTCAAATGGAACATGGGCTTCATGCATGACACGCTGGAGTACTTCTCCAAGGAGCCGATCTTCCGCAAGCACCACCACAATGACCTCACCTTCGGCCTGACCTACGCCTTCTCGGAGAACTTCATGCTGCCGCTCTCGCATGACGAGGTCGTGCATGGCAAAGGCACGCTGCTTGGCAAGATGGCCGGCGACGACTGGCAGAAATTCGCGACTTTGCGCGCCTACTACGCCTTCATGTGGGGTTATCCCGGCAAGAAGCTACTTTTCATGGGACAGGAGTTCGCGCAGCGCCGCGAATGGAGCGAAGCGCGCGCGCTCGACTGGAACCTGCTCGAATTCCGGCCGCATCGCGGCGTCTGGCAGACGGTGCGCGATCTCAACTATCTCTACCGTTCGCGCCCGGCGCTGCACGGGCGCGACTGCGAACCGGAAGGGTTTTCCTGGCTGATCGTCGACGACAGCCAGAATTCGGTTTTCGCCTGGCTGCGCAGCGCACCGGGGGGCAACCCGGTGGCCGTCATTTCCAATTTTACGCCGGTGCCGCGCGACAACTATCGCGTGCCGTTGCCAACGGCCGGCAAATGGCGCGAAATCATCAACACCGACGCTTCGGAATATGGCGGTTCCGGCAAGGGCAATGGCGGCACGGTCGAGGCCCGGGCGGAGGGCGGAAGCATCTCTGCGACGATGCTTTTGCCGCCGCTGTCGACGATCATGCTTGAACCCGTGGCCGACTGAGCCATGTCGAGGTCGAGTAAGTCGAGACTGAGTAACTTGGGAGGGTAGAAATGGCAGACTTGAAACGGACCCAGCCGCTGGCGCGCGATGCCATGGCCTATGTATTGGCCGGCGGCCGTGGCAGCCGCCTCAAGGAACTGACTGACCGGCGCGCCAAGCCGGCCGTCTATTTCGGCGGCAAGACGCGCATCATCGACTTCGCGCTTTCCAACGCACTCAACTCCGGCATTCGCCGCCTTGGCGTCGCCACCCAGTACAAGGCGCATTCGCTGATCCGCCATCTGCAACGTGGCTGGAACTTCCTGCGGCCCGAGCGAAACGAGAGTTTCGACATCCTGCCGGCCAGCCAGCGCGTCTCGGAAACGCAGTGGTATGAGGGCACGGCCGACGCCGTCTATCAGAACATCGACATCATCGAGGCCTACGGCCCCGAATACATGGTGGTCCTGGCTGGCGACCACATCTACAAGATGGACTACGAACTGATGCTTCGCCAGCATGTCGACGCCAATGCCGATGTCACCGTCGGGTGCCTCGAAGTGCCGCGCATGGAAGCCACCGGCTTCGGCGTCATGCATGTCGACGGCAAGGACAACATCATTGCTTTCGTCGAAAAGCCCGCCGACCCGCCCGGCATTCCCGACAAGCCGGAATTCGCTCTGGCCTCGATGGGCATCTATGTCTTCAAGACCAAGTTCCTGATGGAGCAGTTGCGCCGTGACGCGGCCGAGCCGGGCTCCAGCCGCGATTTCGGCAAGGACATCATCCCCTATATCGTCCAGCACGGTAAGGCGATTGCCCACCGCTTCGCCAAGTCCTGCGTCCGCTCGACCGCCGAGAACGAGGCTTACTGGCGCGATGTCGGAACGGTCGACGCCTATTGGGAAGCCAATATCGACCTGACCGATATCACGCCGGAGCTCGATCTCTACGACCGCGATTGGCCGATCTGGACCTATGCCGAATTGAAGCCGCCGGCAAAGTTCGTGCATGACGAGGATGGCCGCCGGGGTTCGGCCGTGTCCTCGCTGGTATCGGGCGATTGCATCGTCTCGGGGGCCTCGCTGAAACGAAGCCTGATCTTCACCGGTGCGCGCATCAATTCCTATTCGACGCTGGAAGAAGTCGTCATGCTGCCCGACGTTCATGTTGGCCGGAACGCAAAGTTGAAGCGCGTGGTCATCGACCACGGTGTTAGAATACCGGAAGGGCTGGTAGTCGGCGAAGATCCCGTTCTCGACGCCAAGCGTTTTCGGGTTTCGGAAAAGGGCATTTGCCTGGTCACCCAGGACATGATCGACAAGTTAGGGCTCTAGTGCATGCAGGTTCTGTCGGTCACGCCTGAGATTTTCCCGCTGATCAAGACCGGTGGACTTGCCGACGTGACCGGCGCGCTGCCCATCGCGCTGGCGACCAAGGGCGTGACCATGCGCACGCTCATTCCCGGTTTTCCGACCGTCATGGCCGCCTTCAAGAAAAGGAAGGCGGTTCTGCAATATCCCTTGCTGCAGGGTGGCAAGGCCTCCGTCCATTCCGTCCAGCTCGCCGGGCTCGAGCTGTTCGTGCTAGACGCGCCGCATCTGTTCGATCGTCCCGGCGGTCCCTATGGCAATGCGACCGGCGTCGACTGGCCCGACAATTGGCGGCGCTTCGCGGCGCTGAGCCAGGTCGGCAGCGACATTGCCGGTGGCGCCATCTCGGGCTACCAGCCCGACATCGTCCATGCCCATGACTGGCAGTCTGCGATGGCCCTGGCCTACATGCGCTACGGCAGGGCAGTCGGCGTGCCCTCGATGCTAACCGTCCACAATCTCGCCTTCCAGGGCCAGTTCGGCGCCGGCATCTTCGGCGAGCTCGGCTTGCCGGCGGCGGCGATGGCGCTCGACGGCGTCGAATATTACGGTGGCGTCGGCTTCCTCAAAGCCGGCCTGCAGGCGGCCTGGGCAATCACCACGGTCAGTCCAACCTACGCGCAGGAGATTCGCTCAGCGGAATTCGGCATGGGTCTCGACGGCCTCATCAACATGCGCTCCAGCGATCTCCATGGCATCGTCAACGGCATCGACACCGGGATATGGGATCCCGAAACCGACAAGCATCTGGTGTCCACCTATACGGCCAGCACGCTGAAGGCGCGCGCCCCCAACAGGGCGGCCGTCGAAGATCGCTTCAGCCTTGAGCGCGACGACAGTCCGATCGTCTGCGTCGTCAGTCGCCTGACCTGGCAAAAGGGCATGGACATCTTGGCGACAGCCGTTGATGGCGTCGTTGCGACTGGCGCGCGCCTGGCGATTCTGGGCTCGGGCGATGCTGGTCTTGAAGGCGCACTGCTTGCCGCGGCCGCCAGGCATCGCGGCCGTATCGGGGTCGTGGTCGGCTATGACGAGGGACTGTCGCACATCATGCAAGGCGGCTGCGACGCCATCGTCATTCCTTCGCGCTTCGAACCCTGCGGGCTGACACAGCTTTACGGACTGCGCTATGGCTGCGTTCCGGTGGTCGCCCGCACCGGCGGCCTGGCCGATACGGTCATCGACGCCAACGAGGCCGCCATTTCAGCCGGTGTGGCCACCGGCTTCCAGTTCGCGCCCAACGATGGGGGTGCCTTGCTGCACGCCATCCGCCGCCTGGTCGACGCCCATGCCAGTCCGGTGGTCTGGGAATCGATGCAACGCCAAGGCATGAAAGCCGATGTGTCGTGGGACAAGAGCGCGGAAAAATATTTTGAACTCTATCGCTCGCTGCTTTCGAAAAGGGTTTCTTGAAGCATGATACGGACCGTCCCCACCAAACCCTATTCCGATCAGAAGCCCGGCACGTCGGGCCTGCGCAAGAAGGTGCCGGTGTTCCAGCAGGAGCACTATGCCGAGAACTTCATCCAGTCGATCTTCGACGCGCTCGATGGTTTCAAGGGCAAGACCCTGGTGATCGGCGGCGATGGCCGCTTCTACAACCGCGAGGTCATCCAGAAGGCAATCGCCATGGCGGCCGCCAACGGCTTCGGCAAGGTGATGGTCGGCCAGGGCGGCATCCTGTCGACGCCGGCCGCCTCGCATGTCATCCGCAAATACAAGACCTTCGGCGGCATCATCCTGTCGGCCAGCCACAATCCGGGCGGCCCGCACGAGGATTTCGGCATCAAGTACAATGCCGGCAATGGCGGCCCGGCGCCTGAAAAGCTGACCGACGCGATATTCGCCAAGACCAAGGCGATCTCGAGCTTCAGAACCGCCGATATCGATCCGATCGACATCGACACAACAGGCACGGTCGAGGTCGCCGGCATGACGGTCGAGATCATCGATCCGGTCGCCGACTATGCCGAGCTGATGGAAAGCCTGTTTGATTTCGACGCATTGCGCAAACTGTTCAAGTCCGGCTTCCGCATGCGCTTCGACGCCATGCATGCCGTGACCGGCCCCTATGCCAAGGAAATCCTGGAAAACCGGCTGGGTGCGCCCAACGGCACCTGCCGCAACTTCAAGCCGTTGCCGGATTTCGGCGGCCATCACCCGGACCCGAACCTCGTCCATGCCAAACACCTCTATGACGAGATGATGGGGCCGGACGCACCGGATTTCGGCGCTGCCTCGGACGGCGACGGCGACCGCAATCTGATCATCGGCAAGGGCATTTTCGTCACTCCGTCGGATTCAGTCGCCATGCTCGCCGCTAACGCCCGCCTGGCGCCCGGCTACAAGGCTGGTTTGAAAGGCATTGCCCGCTCGATGCCGACCAGTGGCGCTGCCGATCGTGTTGCTGAAAAACTCGGCATCGGCATCTACGAGACGCCGACCGGCTGGAAGTTCTTCGGCAATCTGCTCGACGCCGACATGGCGACGATTTGCGGCGAGGAAAGTGCTGGCACCGGCTCCAACCATGTTCGCGAGAAGGACGGTCTGTGGGCGGTGCTGCTGTGGCTCAACATCCTTGCCGCGCGCGGCGAAAGCTGCAAGCAGATCGTCACCGAGCACTGGGCAACCTACGGCCGCAATTACTATTCGCGGCATGACTATGAAGAGGTCGAGAGCGACCGTGCCAACGCGCTGGTCGACGAACTCCGCGCCAGGCTCGGCGCGTTGCCGGGCACCAGCGTGCGAGGCATGACAGTCGCCAGTGCCGACGATTTTGCCTATCACGATCCGGTCGATGGTTCGACCAGCGAGCATCAGGGCATCAGGGTTATGTTCGAAGGCGGTTCGCGCGTCGTCTTCCGGTTGTCCGGCACCGGCACGTCGGGCGCGACGTTGCGCGTTTATATCGAGCGCTATGAGCCGGACAAGTCGAGACACGATCTCGACACGCAGGCCGCACTTGCCGATCTGATTGCCGCGGCCGATGATATTGCCGGGATCAAGAGTCACACCGGTCGCAACAAGCCGAGCGTGATCACTTGAGGGTGGCGGTGGCTTCACCCTCCCCCTTGTGGGGAGGGTCGATCCGCGTTGCGGAGCGAGATGGGGGTGCTCATAAAGCGCTTTTCCTGCGCCGCCCCCCACCCCGCTCACTTCGTTCGCGACCCTCCCCACAAGGGGGAGGGTGGAGGACGCGCTGGTGAGCCAGCTCGGCGCTACCGTCACCCGCGACGGCATCCGCTTTGCCGCCTGGTCGCAGGCCGCCAGACGGCTCTGGGTCTCGATCTTCAACGAGCAGGGCAATCGGGAAATCGAACGGCTCGAGCTGCGGCCGGAAGGCGAGGGCGTCCATGCGCTGTTTGTTGCGGGTCTTGGCCCCGGCACCCGCTACGGTTTTCGCGCCGATGGCGACTACGCGCCGGAGCGCGGGCTGTGGTTCGACCCCGCCAAGCTCCTGACCGACCCTTACGCCGTCGAGATCGACAGGTCTTACGCCTATGACTGGCGGCTGGCCCAGCGTCGCGGCGAGGGCGCCGATACCGCGCCGCTGATGCCGAAGGCGATTGCGGTTGCCTTGCCGAAGCCGGTGCAGGCTGCGCCGCCGCTCTTTCAGCCCGGTGATCTGATCTACGAAGTGCCGGTGCGCGCCTTCACAATGCTGCACCCAGACGTTCCGGAAAAATTGCGCGGTACGGTCGCGGCGTTGGCTCACCCCGCGATAATCGAGCACCTAAAAAAACTCGGCGTTGGCGCGGTCGAACTGATGCCGGTGACGGCATCGATCGATGAGCGGCATTTGCCGTCGCTCGGGCTGCGCAACGCCTGGGGCTACAATCCCGTCACGTTCATGGCGCTCGATCCACGCCTGGCGCCGGGCGGCATCATGGAATTGCGAAACACCGTCGCCGTGCTGCGCCGGGCTGGCATCGGCGTCATCCTTGATCTCGTCTTCAACCATACCGGCGAGAGCGACAGGCTCGGGCCCACGCTGTCGCTGCGCGGTCTCGATAACCAGGCCTATTATCGGCATACATCTGACGGCAGGCTGGCCAACGATACCGGCACCGGCAACACCGTCGCTTGCGATCATCCGGTCGTCAGGGAAATGGTCCTCGACACGCTTCGCCACTTTGTCCGGGATACCGGCGTCGATGGTTTCCGCTTCGACCTGGCGCCCATTCTGGGCCGTGTCGAAGGAACATTCGATGCCGAGGCGCCGCTGCTGAAGGCGATGCGCGAAGATGTGCTCCTAGCCGAGCGCGTATTGATCGCCGAGCCCTGGGATATCGGCCTGGATGGCTATCAGCTCGGCAATTTCCCGCCTTCCTTCCTTGAATGGAACGATAAGTACCGCGACGATATCAGGCGCTTCTGGCGCGGCGACGCCGGCATGGTCGGCGCCCTGGCTACCCGGCTGGCCGGTTCGTCCGATGTGTTTGTCGCGAAGGGACGAAACGGCAGCCGCTCGGTCAATTTCATCGCCGCCCATGACGGCATGACGCTCGCCGACATCGTGCGCTACGAGCGCAAGCACAACGAGGCCAATGGCGAGCAGAATCGCGACGGCCACAACGAGAACTTGTCCTGGAACAACGGCGTCGAAGGGGATGCGGACGACCCGGCTGTGGCAGCGGCTCGCCTGAACGACCAGCGCGCGCTGCTCGCCACACTGTTTGCCTCGCGCGGCACCATCTTGCTGACGGCTGGCGACGAATTCGGCCGCACCCAGCAGGGCAACAACAACGCTTATGCGCAGGATAACGAGATCACCTGGCTCGACTGGGCCGGCCGCGACCAGGCTCTTGAGCGCTACACGGCGCTGCTCTCGACGTTGCGCCGCGCGACATCAGTGCTTTCCGATACAGGCTTCCTCACTGGCCGGTCGCCGGCAGGCTCGGAGATGCCGGACGTCGCCTGGCTGACCGAGACAGGCGTGCCGCTCAATGAACAGAGCTGGCAGGATCCGCAGCGGCACCGTCTTGTCATGATCCTGGGTGGCGCCATCGATGGCGAGGGTCGCCTTGCCGTCATCATCAACGGCGATCGTCGGGCCTGCATGGTCACCCTGCCTGAGCGTGAAGGGTTTTTCTGGACCGCCGCCGTCGAGGCAGCTGACATCTCGCGGCCGGTATCGGGGCGGACGGTGATCTTCATGATCGAACAAGCGCAGGCCGGCACAAGGGAGAAGCGCAATGGCGTCAGCTGACAAGGCCGGATGGTGGCGCGGCTGCGTCATCTACCAGATCTATCCGCGCTCGTTCCAGGACACGACCGGCGACGGCAGCGGCGATCTCGCAGGCATTACGTCGAGGCTCGCTCATGTCGCCTCGCTTGGTGTCGATGCTGTCTGGCTGTCGCCCTTCTTCAAGTCGCCGATGGCCGATATGGGCTACGACGTGTCGAACTACTGCGATGTCGATCCGATGTTCGGCACGCTTGAGGATTTCGATGCGCTGGTTGCCGAGGCGCATCGTCTCGGCCTGAAGATCGTCATCGACCAGGTGCTGTCGCATTCATCCGACAAACACGACTGGTTCGTCGAAAGCCGCGCCAGCCGCGATAATCCCAAGGCCGACTGGTATGTCTGGGCCGACGCCAAGCCTGATGGCGGCGCGCCCAACAACTGGCTCTCTGTTTTCGGTGGCCCGGCCTGGGAATGGGATTCGACCCGCCGGCAATATTACATGCACAATTTCCTCGCCTCGCAGCCGGACCTGAATTTCCACAATCCGGAGGTTCAGGATGCGCTTCTGGAAACGGTGCGGTTCTGGCTGGAGCGCGAGGTCGACGGCTTCCGGTTGGATACGGTCAACTACTATGTCCATGACCGCTGGCTGCGCAGCAATCCGCCCCTGGCGTCGAGCGTCGCCGGCACCAACAGCGAGACCAACACCTACCTCTACCAGGAGCACCTGTTCGACAAGACGCAGCCGGAAAACCTGGCGTTCCTCAGGCGCTTCAGGGCGCTGCTCGACGAATATGACGACCGCGCCGCCGTCGGCGAGATCGGCGACGAGGGCCGCTCCCTGCAGACGCTCGCCGCCTACACCTCAGGCGGCGACAAGCTGCATATGTGCTACACTTTCGACCTGCTGGGGCCGCAGTTCTCGGCGGCGCATGTGCGTGGCTGCGTCGAAGCCTTCGAGGCGGCCGTTTCCGATGGCTGGGTCTGCTGGGCGTTCTCCAACCATGACGTGGTGCGCCATGTCAGCCGCTGGACAAGGCCGGGCAGCGATCCCGACGCGGTCGCAAGATTCTCGATCATGCTGCTGTCGTGCCTGCGCGGCTCGATCTGCCTCTACCAGGGCGAGGAACTCGGCCTGGAGGAGGCGGAGCTTGCTTATGAGGATCTGCGCGATCCCGTCGGCATCCGCTTCTGGCCGGGCATCAAGGGCAGGGATGGATGTCGCACGCCGATGGTCTGGGAGGCCGGCGCCGACAATGCGGGCTTCTCGACGGCCAAGCCGTGGCTGCCCATACCGGCCAGCCATCGCGCCCGAGCGGTCGACGTGCAGAATGCAGACGCCACATCGGTGCTCACGTCCTATCGGGCCGCCCTGGCGTTGCGCAGGGAGCATGAGGCGCTGGTAACAGGCTCGATCCTCTTTATTGACGCTGAGGGTGACGTGCTCGCCTTCATCCGCGAAGGCGGCGGCGAGAGACTGCTCTGTGTCTTCAATTTCACAGGGGAGCCGGCGAATTGGCCCTTGCCTCCTGATATCGGAGCGGTCGTAAAGCTTGCCGGCGATGCAGCTGCCGTCGAGGAGACCGGGCTCCCGTTGCCTGCGCTCGGATATTTTCTTGGCCGCCTCGATTGACGTCCGTCCTTACTGGACGAGTACCGAGCGTCCGCAGGTCGCGCCTGTAACCCGTACATCGGCCTCGCCGACGCCGACACCCAGCGCCGAGAGCACATTGTAGAGCAAGTCGTCGACGGGCGCTGTTACACCGTTCAGCGCCGTCACCACCGCCGGCTTGACCGCTCCGGTCAGGGCTGTCAGGTCGATCCCCAGGCCAAGCGCATTGACCGAAAGCGACAGGTTGCTGACCAGAGACGTGGCGAGCGATTGTGTAATGTTGCGCGTCGAAACGGTCTTGATCGTCTTGTTGGCGATGTCGGCCGCATCGAAGGTCAGTGTTGTCGGGTTGTTGTTGGTGATCGCGGTGGCGGCGGAGCCCATCATCTGTATCAGCGGAATGTTGGTCAGCAGCAGCTTGAGGTTCGCATCCGCGATTTCAGCGTCGGTGAATGTCTGCGGTTGGCTGAAGTCGCCAAAGCCTGAAGTGTTGCTGTTGGCCAGATGCAGTGCGGCAATGCCTGGGTGGGCCGCGATGGAAACCTTGATGCTGGAAGGCCCTGTCGGACAAGTGATGTCGGTCAGTTTGGCTTCGGCATAGGCGACTTCCACATTGAGCGGCAGGTTGACGGCCAGCAGACTGACGCCGCCGCCGAGACCAGGCGTGCCGACCCCGACGCTGGCCACCAGCTTGATGCGCGTCTGGGCCGTGCGCACCGTGGTACCGATTCTACCGACCGCGAGCCATGGCGAAAATTGTGCCGGCTCGCCAATCGCAATTGTAAGCTTGGTGGAAAGGAGCCCCGGTACGGTGGCTCCGAGATTGACCTGAGCCTGGTTGGTGCCGTTAGCCAGCACTGCGGCGGCAGTCAGCATTCCCATGGCGCTTGCATCGACCCCTAGGCCTGTCGGGGTTTGCCCCAACCCCACGCTGCCCACGGAGCCGAGGTCGACAAGGCTGCTGAGCGGGATCTTGACCGTGCTGGTCGACTTGGACGCGATCGTCTGCAGGGCGACCTTGGCCGTATTGCCAACTCCAGGCACATTGGCCATGGCGGTAGCGATCTGGCCGACGGTCGCCTTGGAGGCCAGCACATCCGAATAGGTACCGCCGGTCACGTTCGCTTGCGTGGCAAGGGCACTGATGAAGGAGAGGACGCTGACATCGGCCGAGATCAACCCGTTGTAGTCCATGACGCTGAGCGAAATGTTGCCGCCGAGAAGTCCGCTCAGAAGCGCGTTGAGGATGCCGCCATTGACGCTGGCCAGCCTCGACCCTACCGAGAACGTTGCCAGCGGTGTCATGCTGGCCGTCGCCTCAGTGCCGATGACCGGAGTGGGGATCAGTGAACTCGCGAAATAGCGGGCCGGGATCTTCTTCAGGGTTACGCGGACGGCATTGTAGGGTGTCAAGTTGGCCTGGAAGCGCTGGCTTACGTTAGCACCGGATGCCGCGTATCGTCCCGGTGTGACCGAAACGACGGTTTTGCCGACGGCCGGTGCGATCGTCTGTCCAGAGCCTTGAACGACAACCCCCGGCATGCCGTTGTCGGTCAGCGTGGTCACGACTGCGGTGTCGATCTTTGTGATGTTCGAGGCGGCGGTGATCGCGGCCAAGTCCACCATTGCTTGTGCTTCGCGACGCTCGGTGTAGATCGAGGCTTCGTCGATGGCGACGGCAGCCAGCGCAAGCCCGACCGGCGCCATGAGCGCGGTCATCACGGCAAAATTCGCCTTTCTGTCACTCAGCATCAACCGCGCCAGCCGGCCGATCTCCTTGCGCGCATGCGGCAACACTCAGATACCTCCGACCCGTATGGTTGACTGGCGCGTGATCGTGGTCCCTGGCATCGCGATGCCAGGGAAGAGATTCCATATCGGCAGGTTGCGGGCATCGTAGTGAATGGAAACCACGAACTGGCTGCCATCGGCTGTGCTGTCATTGGCCTGATAGGTTAGCTTGTTCGCATCCACGAACGGATATCCACCGGCATTGTTGGTGACGAAGCTGGCCACGAGCGTTTGCCGTTCGGTCTGGTTCATCCCAGCAATGGCTGTCCGTGCGGCGTCCGCCGCGATTTGCTGGATAGAGTTGGCCGCACCGAAATATATGCCGTACGCGACCATTCCAAGCAGGATGAGGATGAAGATCGGTGAGAGCAGGGCGAACTCAACCGCCGAAGTTCCCGAAGCACTTATCCGGAATCGGCGGCTTCTGGCCATGAGAATGAGACGGCGAACCATGTCGCTGAACATGCCAAAGTTCGCATGCAAAAAGCGGAAACCCCAGGTGCAACCTGGCGGTGTGAGCGATTGAAGGCATGTTCTAATTTAGCGATAGCTTCTTTCTTCTCATTGCTGACTTAGGGTCAATCAGTACTCAGTTGAAAAGAGCTTACCTCCTGTCTAGTCTCCTGCCACCAGCCATCGGAGGGAACCGGTGGCGCGCTCGAAGGAGTCAGATATCGGCTCCGGGGCGTCAACACGTAAAGGCGCGCCGACGGGCAGCGCCGACAGGGAGAACTTCATGCTGAAAAACATGCTGAGGGCGACTGTGTTCGCCACGACCATGGCGGTGACAGCCGGCACGTTCTACACGCCCGCTTTCGCCGAGACCGTCTACAACCGCGGATCCGCCGCCGAAGCGGAGACGCTCGATCCGCACAAGACGTCGACGGTATACGAAGCCGATATCATACGCGACCTGTTCCAGGGCCTCGTCATGCATGACCAGAAGACGAACCTCATTCCGGGCGCCGCCGAAAGCTGGACGGTGTCCGACGACGGCACAGTCTACACCTTCAAGCTGCGCAAGAACGGCCTCTGGTCGGACGGCAGCCCGGTGACGGCCGACGACTTCGTTTATTCGTTCCGTCGGCTGGAAGATCCAGCCACCGCTGCCGAATACGCTTCCATGCTCTATCCCGTGAAGAACGCCGAGGAAGTCAACACCAAGAAGGGCAAGCCGGAGGACATGGGCGTCAAGGCGCTTGACGCAAATACCCTCGAAGTCACGCTGAAGGCGCCGACGCCTTACTTCCTGGAGATGCTGACCCACCAGGCGACCTATCCGGTTAACAAGGCGTCTATCGAAAAGCTTGGCGCCGACTGGATCAAGGCAGGCAAGTTGGTCTCCAACGGGGCTTATACAGCGGCGGAGTGGATTCCCAACGACCATCTGAAGCTGGTCAAGAATCCGAAATTCTGGGACGCGGCGACCGTCAAGGTCGACGTGGTCAACTATATCCCGACCGAGGATCGCTCGTCGGCGATGAAGCGCTTCGAGGCCGGTGAACTCGACAGTTACGGTGACCTGCCGACCGAACAGCTCGCCGACCTCAAGACCAAATTCGGCGACCAGGTCCGTGTCGGGCCATATCTCGGCACCTACTATTATGCGATCAAGACCGATAAGGCGCCGTGGGATAATGTCGAACTGCGCAACGCCATCTCGATGGCGATCGATCGCGACTTTCTCGCCGAAAAAGTCTGGCAGAACTCGATGCTGCCCGGCTATTCGATGGTACCTCCGGGCATCGAAGGCTACACGCCGGCACTGGCCAAATACGCCGACATGCCGCAGATCGACCGCGAAGACGCAGCCAAGAAGATCCTCGAGAAACTCGGCTATACACCCGAGCATCCGTTGAAGATGGAGATCCGCTACAACACCTCGGAAAACCACAAGAACACCGCTGTCGCCATCCAGGAACAATTGAAGCCGCTTGGCGTCGAGATCACGCTGCTCAACACCGACACCAAGACCCACTACTCGTTCCTCGAGCAGAAGGGCGACTACGATGTGGCGCGTGCCGCCTGGATCGCAGATTACAAGGACCCGGAAACCTTCCTCGGCATCTCGCGCAAGGCCAGCGGCAACAATTATTCGAACTACAACAGCCCGGCCTATGAAGCGGCCATGGACAAGGCAGCCGCCGCCGGCGGCAAGCCCGAGGAGCGCATGAAGGAGCTCTCCGAGGCCGAGCGCATTCTGGTTGACGATGTCGGCCAGATCCCGCTGCTCTACTACAGCTACCACGACATCGTGTCCTCGAAGCTGCACGGCTTCGACGACAATGTGATGGACATCCATCCGTCCCGCTTCATCAGCAAGGACTGATCCCTTGGCTGGGCCGCCGCGCAACTCATGCGCGGCGGTGCTGGTTTGCCATCGCATCGGCCCGGGAACCGGATCGATTTTCGACAATGTCGGTGCGAAGATTTGAACGCTAGAGCATAATCGTCCAGTTGGACGTACACTGCTCTGGATCAAGCGGGGCACCGATGCTGCGATATGTATTAAGGCGGCTTCTGACCGCCATTCCGACGCTGTTCGTCATCGTGACAATGGCGTTTTTCCTGATGCGCGTCGCGCCAGGCGGCCCGTTCAACCAGGAGCGGGGGCTGAGCCCTGAGATCAGAGCCAATCTCGAAGCTCAGTTCGGTCTCAACGACCCGCTCTGGCTGCAATTTGTCCACTATCTCGGCAATCTTTTGCGCGGCAATTTCGGGCCGAGCTACAACATGCCGGATTTCACCGTCACCGAACTCTTCGCCAAGGGACTGCCTATTTCGGTCCAGCTCGGCGCGTCGGCACTCGTCCTGGCGCTTCTGCTCGGTTCCGTGCTCGGTACCATTGCCGCGCTCAACCAGAACAAGCTTGGCGACTATACGGTGATCGCGCTGGCGACCGCCGGCAGCACGATTCCCACCTTCGTGATCGCGCCGGTGATCCAGCTTCTGTTCGGGCTGACCTGGAAACTGCTGCCGATCGGTGGATGGGGCGATGGCGCTTTCATCAACAAGGTCGGCCCGGTGCTGACTCTCGCTCTGCCGCAGATCGCCATCGTCGCCCGCCTGATGCGCGGCTCGATGATCGAATCGCTGCGATCCCATCACATCCGCACGGCACGCGCGCTCGGCCTCTCCGATTGGTCGGTAGTGGTCAAGCACGCGCTACGTGGCGCCATCCTGCCGATCGTCTCCTTCACCGGCCCGGCGGCCGCGGCTCTGCTGACCGGTTCGGTCATCGTCGAGACGATCTTCTCCATTCCCGGTGTCGGCCGCTATTTCGTCGATGCCGCGCTCAACCGCGATTATACGCTGGTGATGGGAACGGTGGTGGTGATCGCCATCTTCACCATCGTTTTCAACCTGATTGTCGACGTCATGTACGCGGTCGTCGACCCGAGGGTGCGCTATGACTGACATCGCAGCCACGGCTCCCGCCGTCATCGGCCGCTCGCTCTGGGGGGACGCCTGGGCGCGCCTCAAGGGCAATCGCGCCGCCATGTTCAGCCTCTATTACCTCGCTTTGATCGCGCTCATCAGCGTGGTCGGCCCCTCACTCGTGCCGCATCAATACACGACCATCTACGGTGATTATGTGCGCACGCCGCCAAGCCTTTCGGCCTACCCGAAGGCCGACACCATCGAGACGGCACTCACCGAAGCGATCAAACGCATGCGGGTCGACCTCAAGGAGTGGCGGCAGGATGGCAACCAGGTCTTCGTTACCGTCAAGTCGACCAAGCCGATCGACGACCGCAACATCCGCTATCTCGATCGTTCCGATGCCTTTGACGGCACCAAGATCGAAAGCAAGTCGCCTGACGGCCTCGAAGTGACGATGAGCGCCTCGATCAAGCAGCAATACTTCCTGTTCGGCACCGACAACACCGGCCGCGATCTATTGTCTCGCACGCTGATGGCCGGGCGCATATCTCTGGCCATCGGCCTGCTCGCCGGCATCGTGGCGGTGGTCATCGGCGTGGTCTACGGCGCCGCTGCCGGCTTTGCCGGCGGCAAGGTCGACGAGGTGATGATGCGCATCGTCGACGTGCTCTATTCCTTGCCCTTCATCTTCTTCGTCATCATGCTGGTGGTGTTCTTCGGCCGCAACTTCGTGCTGATGTTCCTGGCGGTCGGCGCCGTGCTGTGGCTCGACATGGCGCGCATCGTGCGCGGTCAGGCACTGTCGATCCGCCGGCAGGAATATGTCCAGGCGGCGGAGGCCATGGGTGTCGGCCAGCGCGGCATTCTCCTGCGCCACGTCATCCCCAATCTGCTCGGGCCTGTGGTGATCTACATGACGCTGCTGGTGCCGCAGGTCATCATCCTGGAGAGCTTCCTGTCGTTCCTGGGGCTCGGTGTGCAGGAGCCGATGACCAGCTGGGGCGTACTGATCTCGGTCGGCGCCAAGAATATCGGCACCGCCAACTGGCTGCTCCTGTTTCCCGCCTTCTTCCTCGTCTCGACGCTGTTCGCCTTGAACTTCGTCGGCGACGGCCTTCGCGACGCGCTCGACCCAAGGGATCGCTAAGATGGGGATCACTGAGATGGCTGCTTCCGAAACGATCCTCAGCGTCAAGGACCTGCGCGTCCGCTTCCGCACGCTCGACGGCGCGGTCGAGGCGGTCAAGGGCATCAACATCCACGTCAACGCGGGCGAAACCGTTGCCGTCGTCGGTGAGTCCGGCTCCGGCAAGAGCCAGACGATGATGGCGGCGATGAGCCTGCTGGCATCGAATGGCGAAGCGACAGGCAGCGTCGACTATCGCGGTCGCAACCTTCTGGCTCTGAGCAAATCCGAGCTCAACAAGGTCCGTGGCCGGAAGATCAGCATGATCTTTCAGGAGCCGATGACGTCGCTCGATCCTCTCTATTCGATCGGCAATCAGCTGATCGAGCCGATCCGCCGGCATCGCGGCTTGAATGTCGCCGAGGCGCGCGAAGAGGCGCTCAAGCTGCTGCGGCTGGTGCATATTCCCGATCCCGAGCGGCGGATGAAGTCCTATCCGCACGAAATGTCTGGCGGCCAGCGCCAGCGCGTGATGATTGCCATGGCGCTCGCCAACGATCCCGACATCCTGATCGCCGACGAGCCGACGACGGCGCTCGACGTAACCATCCAGGCGCAAATCCTGATGCTCTTGGCCGAATTGCAGCGCAAGCTCGGCATGGCGATCGTCTTCATCACCCACGATCTTGGCATCGTCCGTCGCTTTGCCGACCGTGTCTATGTCATGCGCCAGGGCGAAGTTGTGGAGGAGGGGGAGGCTGAAGCCATCTTCGTCAACCCGCAGCATGCCTATACGAAAATGCTGCTGGCAGCCGAGCCGACCGGCCACAAGGCGCCGCCGCCCGCCAACGCCCCGGTGCTGCTCGAAGGCAGGAATGTCGAAGTGACGTTCAGGATCGGCGGCGGGTTTCTTGCTGGCGAGCCGCTGATGCTACGTGCGGTCGATCACATCTCGATCCGGCTGCAGCGCAACCAGACCATCGGCATCGTCGGTGAATCCGGCTCGGGCAAATCGACGCTCGGCCGCGCCTTGCTGCGACTATTACCGAGCGACGGCATCATCCGTTTCGGCGATCGCGACATTTCCACTGCCGACCGACAGGCGATGCGGCCGCTGCGGCGCCAGATGCAGCTCGTCTTCCAGGATCCGTTCGGTTCACTATCGCCGCGCATGACCGTCGGCCAGGTCGTCACCGAAGGACTTCTGGTGCATGAGCCGAACCTTTCGGGCAAGCAACGCGACCAGCGCGCGGTCGAGGCCTTGCGCGAGGTCGGCCTCGATCCCAATGCCCGCAACCGCTACCCGCACGAATTCTCCGGCGGCCAGCGGCAGCGCATCGCCATTGCCCGTGCCATGATCCTGAAGCCCAAGCTGGTGGTGCTGGACGAACCGACCTCGGCACTCGACCGCTCGGTGCAAAAACAGATCGTCGAACTGCTGCGCAAGCTGCAGGCCGACCACGAGCTGTCCTACCTCTTCATCAGCCACGATCTGTCAGTCGTGCGCGCCATGGCCGACTACATCATCGTCATGAAACAGGGCAAGATCGTCGAGGAAGGGCCGACCGAGGCGATTTTCAGCAATCCGCAGCACGTCTACACCCAGACGCTGATGGCCGCGGCGATCGACGTCACACGGTTTCGGTTGAGCGCCTGAGACCGTAGCCACCAAAAGGCGCAAAGCACCAGACAGTGCCTGTTCACTCAGTCCGTTGACCTCGGGCACTTGTTTGCCCGCACCGCAACTATGGTATCTTGCTGCTGTTTCAGCCGGTCGATCCTGGCCGTTTCACGGTCGGCGACCGCGGTTTTTACACGCGAGCCGCCCGGCAGCCAGCGCGGAACGTTGGTATTCGCGACTTTGCCGCGGGTAATTGCGGTTCGCGAGATGTCGCGGGCGATGCCTCCCAGCGCGCTGTTGAGCTCAGGGCACGACATCGCATCGTATTTCGCCGGATCGACAGTTCTGCCGATCGATGAACAGCCGACGACAAGAAACAGCGCAATCATCAGGGCCAGTGGCGAGACTGTCGTTGAATTCGAATTCATGTCGCATCCGGCTTGCCGTTACATAGAGCCCGTCATACCGCATCGAAGTACCTAGCGCTGACGGCCATTTTCGTCAAAGTTTGCGATCGAGAAGGACCGTGCCGCTGAACTGAGCCTTTCATACAGGAACGTTCCTCGGGTCACTCGGCGTGAGCCGCGGCGGGCTTTCGCATTTTGGTTGTCTCCGACTTGGAAAAGCTTGTGCAGCTGTTCGTTCCGATCGGCTGGTCGACGTGCAAACTTCGGCAGCTGATAGCGGTAAGCCAGCCGCCGCACCGTGCCCGCCCTCCAAATTGTCGGGCCATTCGTTCAATTTCCCTGCGAACTCTCACGCTGCTTCGGCAACGAACTTCGCCGATTCGTCCCCGAGCACCGCCTGAGCGGCATCGATCTCGTTTTCATCGACATGCGCCGTCACCAAAATGATGCCCTCAGCCATGCTCGCATCATTCGTCTTTGCGGAACTCGTGGTGAATGTGCCGAGCAGGCCGCCGGCAAGGCCGCCAAAGACAGCGCCTGCCATCGCTGTTGCCGATAGTCCCGCAGCAAGAGGATTGATGGCGTGAACGGCAACGCCGCTCAACCAGGCCAACCCGCCAGCGCCAGCGCCAGCGATTGATCCCAGAGCGAGCGCCCATAGAAATTCCGCTTCGTCCCGGTAAGGTCCAATGATGGCGATCTCCACCCGAGGAATTCCAGCTCCCCTAAGGTCGCCTGCGACCCGGGCAGCTTCGGCAGGCGAATCAAAAAGTCTGCTGATTGTCGCCATGGCTAGTCGGGATTTTGGCTGATCAGATCGGAGACGAAAGACGCGGCGATCAGGTCGTCGCCCTGAATTCGCCCCTCGCGGTCCTCCATCATGGCCGCGACTTTCTGGAAGGTCTTCATTTCGCCCTTGGTGATGCGGGCCTCTTGCATCTTGGCCTTGAGGTCAGCCACGCGCACCCCCAGCGCTTGGGATATTTCAGTCTCACGGTTCATGGCGATCTGCATCCGTTTTGCTGCGAAGCCCGTGGCCCCAAAGGGCGGCGGGCTTCAGCCGACAGCGGCTGGTTCAGTCGATGATCTTGATGATCTTGTGGGTACCCGGATCCACGACAACTGTTCGGTTGTCGATCACTGTGTAGCGGTATTTGACGGTGGGGACTTCGTGAAGCTCGACCGTGTCGGGCAGCGCTGTTCCAACATTGAGTTCCACACCGGGAAGCTTCACCGAAGCGAGGGGCTGCTTCTTCACATATTCACGGATGACTGTTTCCTGCTCGGGCTGGAGGATAATGTCCTCGGCTGCGGCTGCTCCGATACCTGCAAGCAACAGAAGCGCCGCCGCCGCGGTGGTAAGATGCATTTTCATGAATTCCTCCTTTGCAAACCGACGCAGCACTACATCGTCTGCGCCAATCACTCGAACTTGGGGCAGGTGCAAACGTTCCCACGGCTGGGCTTCGGTCGGGCGGAGCAGGGGACTTAAGTCTGATCGCAAAAGGCAATGGTCTTACCAAGGGCGTAGCCCGGAACGGCCGCTGTTTGCGGTCGTTGTCCGCTGCAAGTTGTGGGAGGAAACCGATGGAGAAGAGCGTTGGCCAGGCGCGCTGGTTGCTCGCACCAGTCTTCGCGATGGCCATCACCTTGATGGCTATTGGACTAGCCCTTGGCTGATCGTCCAGGAGATAACCCATGAAGATTTGCACATCGGCGCAGCTACGTCCCTTCCTGCGCCGATAGGGTTCGCTCGCCGGGTGGTAATCCTGGTGAGCGAACTCTCTTTTCCATACGCGCCGCGACCGAGCGAAGGAGGCCAAGGGCCGTCGTCGGCGTCGCTGACATGTTCCAACCAGTCCACGACCTTGACAGGGTCGACTCCCCGTTCACGCGGACCGCCGCTGCTGATCCCTGGTCTTGAGAAGACTCCAGACCACGCCGGCGGCGATGATCGCAAAGGTAATGCCGAGCGAGAAGGCGGCCGGGAACTTTTCAAGGCCAAGGAGATCGGCGACGAAGATCTTCGAGCCGATGAAGACCAGGACGATAGCGAGCGCGGGCTTCAGATAACGGAAGCGGTGGATCATCGCCGCAAGCGCGAAATAGAGGGCGCGAAGGCCGAGGATCGCAAAGACGTTCGAGGTGTAGACGATGAATGGGTCGGTCGTGATCGCGAAAATGGCAGGGACGGAATCCACGGCGAAGATGATGTCGGCCACCTCGACCATCACCAGGGCCATGAAGAGCGGCGTGATGAACCAACTCGCCTGGCCTGTTCCGGGATTTGTCTTTTTGACGAAAAACCGCTGTCCGTGGTGCTCTTCGGTGACCTTAAAGCGATTGCGCATGAAGCGGAAGAGGATGTTCTTGGACAGGTCGGGTTCTGCCTCCTTGACAATCAGCATCTTGATGCCGGTGATGATCAGGAACGCGGCGAAGATATAAAGAACCCAAGCGAACTCGGCGACCAGCATCGCGCCGACACCGATCATAATGGCACGCAGCACCATGACACCGAGGACGCCCCAGAAGAGCACCCGGTGTTGGTAGATGCGCGGCACAGCAAAGAATGAGAATATCAGGGCAATTACGAAGATGTTGTCGAGCGCCAGCGTCTTTTCGACGACGAAGCCTGTTAGATAGGCGAGGCCGGCGTCGGCGCCGAGATACCACCATACCCAGCCACCGAAGGCGAGCCCGAGCGCGACATAGAGGGCAGAAAGCATCACGCTTTCGCGGACGCCAATTTCCTTGTCCTGCCTGTGAAGAATTCCAAGGTCGAACGACAGAATAGCGATAACGAGGGCAAAAAAGCTCGACCACATCCAGAGCGGCGTTCCGAGCCATTCGATGAACAAAAAACTCAAGGGCAATCCCCTGTCGGCACGGCTGTCAGAAAATCGGTCCGACATCGTAAGAGTGACGAGGCTCTCACCAGAGGGGCCCGGACCAGCGGGTTGGTACCCACTTGGGAACTCATTTTCTGACGATCAAGGGTCCGGCGGGACTTTTACTGGGGCCGGAAGAGTGCGGCCTGGAGTTCAACTGGGGTTTTGCCATGAGGCTGGTCCGACGGGCTACAGCCCTGCGTCGGAGCAAGATACGCGTTTTTCATCTGACCAGATCCCGTAGGTGGCGCTGGCAAAAGGGAATCCGATTTGGTGAGCTGACCTGCATTTCGGAAAGAAAGGCTTGCCCAATCAATGGGTAGAGCTCCATCCAATTCCCGGATCAGGGAACTTGCTTCTTCCCGTGAAATACCGGAAGAAAGATGATCGACTGAGGATTGATTCGGAGCTTGCGAATGCGCGGGGTGCGAGCAGCTGTGGCTGCACTGGTCCTGACCGGTTCCATCACTTCCGCTCTCGCCGACAATTCTCCCTTCATCTATATTGCTACCGAAGATCCTTTCACCGTCGGTCAACCGGCGAAGAACGACGTGTATTTTTTTGGCGGCGTTTTTGCGGCCGGATCATTTGGGAACACAATTAACATATTCGGCGCCGACTATACGAACAACTACATAATCGGAGCTGCCTATGGTCGCGATTTCGTCGATATGGGCGCTGGTTTCGTTCTTGGCGGTGTGACCGGGGCTGCCGTAAGATTTGGCGAGGACGACGACACGTCAGGAGAAGTTTGGGCCGGGGTTAGGGTTCGTCACCAGGGCCTTGTCATCGGCGATCTGGCGATTGCGCCCGCAGTGACGGCCGGTTTGAGTGCGGTTACGGGCACCACCGAGATCGAACGCGAACGCGAAATCTATTACGATGGCGACGCGTCTTTGCTTGGTTTCATCGGCGCGGAGCTTTCTTTCAGGCTAAGGCAAGCTCCCAATGTCGAGCTTGTCTATCAACTCCACCACAGATCCGGCGCCGGTGGTACGTTTGGAAATATGGGAGAGGGTTCCAACGCGAATACTGTTGGGCTTCGTTATCGCTTCTAGCTGACGCCTCAACGCCCCGACACTCTGAACCGGCGCACCTTCACAGCCCTCGTTGGCGAAGCACGACCCCGATCGGGTGGCACACGTCGCCAGGCCGGCAGAACTGAGGGTGCCGGCAGGCCTCGCGCTGTGGGGTATCGGGAGAAACAAATACCTAAGTATCTGTTTTTTCTGGTCGGAGTGGCAGGATTTGAACCTGCGACCCCCTCGTCCCGAACGAGGTGCGCTACCAGGCTGCGCTACACTCCGTGACCAGACCGCGGGCTTATAGCCGCCACACCTCGTTCCTGCAAGCGCCAATGGCAGCACTTCTGTCGCATTTCATTCCTTTCGTCGGGCATTTCCGCAAAGCTCGGATTTCGGTCCGCGATAAACGTGGCTAAAAGCCTTGCGTCCTAGCCAGCGGGCCTCGATATCAGTACCTTCCGCCTCTTGGAGTTTCCGGTCTTGCCCTTCAGGATCGTTGGCGACGCTTGGCCCAACAGTTTCGAATTCGAGACCGAAGCGCTGATCAAGGCGCCCGCCGGCAGATGTTCGATGCCGTCGACGCGGTGCTGCGCCGCAGCCCCGAAGTCGGCTCCTACAACCAGACCTTTTGAATGGTAATTGAATGACCGACCGCATAAGCGATCAAGGCGGCGATCGCTCTAGACGGTTCGGGTGGCGCCGACCTCAAGCAGGAAATCGAGTCACGCGTTGGTCGCCTGTTCCGCTGGCACATAGACCCTGCACCGACCGTATCGACCAGCGCGGGCGCTATCTTCTGTCATCGTATCTGGACAGCACAGCTGAAAAAGCCGCGTAGATCGGCTCAATACGGGCTCGCCACGTCGCCGGTCTCGACATAGATCGACTTCAGCTGCGAATAAAGCGCCAGTGCCGCCAGCGAGTTCTCGCGTCCGATGCCGGACTGCTTGAAGCCGCCGAACGGGATTTCCACCGGTGTCAGATTGTAGGCGTTGATCCAGCAGGTGCCGGCCTGTAGCTCGGCAATGACGCGGTGGGCGCGCGGCAGGTCGCGGGTGAAGACACCGGCGGCGAGGCCGAATTCGGTGTCGTTGGCGCGGTCGACCACTTCGTCCTCGCCGTCGAATTTCAGCACGCTCATCACCGGCCCGAATATCTCCTCGCGGGCGATGCGCATCGTGTCGGTGACGCCGGTGAACACGGTCGGCTCGACGAAGAAGCCGCCCTGGAAACCCTGCAAAGAAGGCACGTTGCCGCCGCAAGCGAGTGTCGCGCCATCCTGCTTGCCGATTTCGATATAGCCGACCACCTTGTCGTGCTGCGCCTTGGAGACCAGCGGCCCCATCTGGGTTTCGGGATCGAGTGGGTCGCCGATGCGGATTTTCTTTGTCCGCTCGACAAGGCGTTCGACGAAGCGGTCGTGGATGCCGCTTTGCACGAAGACCCGCGTGCCGTTGGAGCAGATCTGCCCGGTCGAATAGAAATTGCCGAGCATGGCGCCGCCAATGGCGTTCTCGATGTCGGCGTCGTCGAAGACGATCAGCGGCGACTTGCCGCCGAGTTCCATCGTCGCGTGCTTCATCCTCGAGCCGGCGAGCGACAGCACCTTGCGGCCAGTCGGCACCGAGCCGGTCACCGAAACCTTGGCGACGACATCGTGGCCGACGAGCCCGGCGCCGACATCGCCATAGCCCTGCACGACGTTGAACAAACCGTCGGGCAGGCCGGCCTCGCTGTAGATCTCGGCCAGCGCCAGTGCCGACAGCGGGGTGTTTTCCGACGGCTTGAACACCATCGCGTTGCCCATGGCGAGCGCCGGTGCCGATTTCCAGCCGGCGATCTGGATTGGATAGTTCCAGGCGCCGATGCCGACGCAGACACCAAGCGCCTCGCGCCTTGTGTAAGCGAAGGGCCCGCCGAGATCGACCGACTCGCCATTGTAGGCGGCAACCGCACCGCCGAAATATTCGAGGCAGTCGGCCGCCGACGGGGCGTCCGCCACCAGCGTCTCCTGGATTGCCTTGCCGGTGTCCAGGGTCTCGATGCGGGCGAGGTCGGCGTTGCGGGCGCGCAGGATATCGGACGCGCGGCGCAGAATGCGCCCGCGCTCGACCGGCTTCAGCCGCGCCCAGGCGGGCTGCGCTGCCCGCGCTGCCTCGACGGCGAGTTCCAGCACGTTCGGCGTCGCCGAGCGCAGCATGGCGATGGTCTCGCCCGTCGCCGGATAGATGACCGGCAGCGGCGCGCCGCCTTCGTCCTCGATGTAGCGTCCGTTGACATAGTGCGATGCCGTGGGCTGGGCGCGCATGGGAGGTCTCCAATTGGTCTGCGCCCCCCAAATGGGTGGCTCGCTCTATCGGGCAGCTCGATCTGTCGGGTGGATCATGCTCTATCTGTCCGACGCCTGCCAGCGTGGATTGATCCATGGTTCCTGGTTGGACGGCGCCAGCGGCGTGCGGCCAAGGATGTGGTCGGAAGCCTTCTCGCCGGTCATGATCGAAGGCGCATTGAGGTTGCCGTTGGTGACCCGCGGGAAGATCGAGGAATCGGCGACCCGCAAGCCGTCGACACCGATGACCCGGCACTCTGGATCGACCACGCTCATCATGTCGTCGGCGCGGCCCATCTTGCAGGTGCCGCAGGGATGATAGGCGCTCTCGGCGTGGTCGCGAATGAAGACGTCGAGATCATCGTCCGATTGCACTTGGCTGCCCGGCGAGATTTCCTGGCCACGATAGGGATCGAAAGCCGACTGGCCGAAGATTTCGCGCGTCAGCCGGATGCAGTGGCGGAACTCCGTCCAGTCGTCTGGATGCGACATGTAGTTGAAGCGGATCACCGGCTTCGATTTCGGGTCCGGCGAGCGCAGCGTCACCGAGCCGCGCGACTTCGACCGCATCGGCCCGACATGCGCCTGGAAGCCATGCGACTTCGCCGCCGCCTTGCCGTCATAGCGGACCGCGGCCGGAATGAAGTGGTACTGGATATCAGGGTAGTCGACGCCGGCGCGCGAGCGCACGAAGGCGGCAGCCTCGAAATGGTTGGTTGCGCCAAGCCCGGTCTTGAAAAATAGCCATTGCGCGCCGATGCGCGCCTTCGAGAACGGGTTGAGCACTGAATTGAGCGTGATCGGCAGCAAGGATTCCTGCTGGATATAGAGCTCCATGTGGTCCTGCAAATTGCGGCCGACGCCAGGCCGGTCGGCCAGCACTGGAATGCCGTTCTCGCGCAGATGCTCGGCCGGGCCGATGCCCGAAAGCATCAGGATCTTGGGTGAGTTGATCGACGATGCGGCGACGATCACCTCGCGTCGCGCCTTAACGACCTGAACCTGTTTGTGAGCTTCGATCTCGACACCGATGGCGCGTTGATTCTCGATGATCACCCGCCGCGCAAAGCCCTTGACCAGACTCACATTTTTGCGCCCGAGCGCCGGCTTCAGATAGGCCGATGCCGCCGACCAGCGGCGGCCGCCGCTGATGGTTTGCTCCATCGGCCCAAAACCTTCTTGCTTGGAACCGTTGTAGTCGTCGGTCAGTTCGAACCCGGCCTGGCGGCCGGCCTCGACAAAGGCGTCGTAGAGCGGATTGCGGCGCGAACCGCGCTGAACGTGCAGCGGCCCGCCGTGACCGCGCCAGCCATCCTCGCCGCCGTCGGAGTCCTCCATGCGCTTGAAATAGGGGAGCACATCGGCAAACCCCCAGCCGGCCGCACCCTCTTCGGCCCAATGGTCGAAGTCGCGCGCATGGCCGCGCACATAGACCATGCCGTTGATCGAGGACGAGCCGCCGATGACCTTGCCGCGTGGCGTTGCCAGCACGCGGCCGCCGAGATGCGGTTCCGGCTCGCTGGCAAAGCCCCAGTCGTAGAGGCTCATGTTGAGCGGGATCGACAGGGCCGACGGCATCTGGATCAGCGGCCCGATATCGCTGCCGCCGAATTCGATGACGATGACCGAATGCTTGCCGTCCTCCGACAGGCGATAGGCCATGGCCGAGCCGGCCGAGCCGGAGCCGATGATGACGAAATCTGCTTCAAGCATGGTTCATATGCGCCATAAAATCGGCGAGCGAGACATTGCCGCCGGTAGCCACAACAAGGACGGTCTTGTCCTTCACATCCACCTTGCCGCCGAGCAGTGCCGCCAGCGACGCCGCGCCCGACGGTTCGAGCACCAGCTTCATGCGCTCGAAGGCGATCCGCATGGCGCGCCGCACCGAGGAATCATCGACGGTGACGCCGCGAACACCGGCGGTCTTGACCGCCGCGAACGGCGCGTCGCCCGGCCGTCGCGACATCAGCCCATCGCAGATCGACTTCGGCCCGATCGGCATGGTCTCGATGCTGCCATGCGCCAGCGACGCGCCCATGCCATTGAAACCTTCCGGCTCGACGCCGATGATTTCAGTGGCGGGCGACAGATAGTGGAAGGCGAGCGAAACGCCGCCGATCAATCCGCCGCCACCGACCGAGCAGAACAAGACGTCGGCGCTGGCACCCTTGGCCTCAAGCTGGTCGAGCGCTTCGAGGCCGGCACCCGCCTGGCCGGCGACAATCTCCGGATCGTCGAACGGATGCAGCAGGGCCAGACCTTCGGTCTCGGCGATCTCGCGCGCCTTGGTGGCGGCAACCTCTTCTCGCGCGCGCTCGCCATGGTCGGTCAGCACGACGCGGGCACCATAGCCTGCCGTTGCGTCGCGCTTGGCGGCTGGTGCGTCGATCGGCATGACGATGGTGACGGGAATGCCAAGCGCCTGGCCGGCAGCCGCCAGCCCTTGCGCGAAGTTGCCGGAGGAGTAGGCGACGACGCCCTCTTTGGCTTCATCGGGCGAAAGCTGCTTCAGACGCCAGTAGGCGCCACGCACCTTGAACGAGCCTGCCCATTGCAGCGATTCCGGCTTGACGAAAACACGAGCGGCACCGGTTTCTCTGGCTAGTGCCGCGGATTCCAGCAGCGGCGTGATCTGCGTCGCCTGGGAGGTAACGGCATAGGCCTGTCTAAGGTGATCGAGGGAGGGGACGAGCGCTGTTGTCATCATTCGCCCCGCGGATACCTTTTGCTCTCTTCGAGATTGTCGAGGTTCATGTGGTTTCGCATGAACCGCTCCGAAGCCTTCTGAAGGGGCTGGAAATCCCAGGGGTAATAAGCGCCGTTGCGCAGCGCCGGATAGACCACCCAGCGACGCGCCTGGCTTTCGCGCACGGCGGCGTCGAAGCCGGCCATGTCCCAGCGCGCCCGGATCTTGTCCATGAACGCCACCACCAGGCCGGCATGGACGGGATCGTCGGCCAGATTGTTTCGCTCGAGCGGATCGGCTTCGAGATCGAACAGTTGAGGCGGATCGAGCTCGCAATGGACGAATTTGTATCTGCCTTCACGCATTGCAACGAGTGGCGCGGAAGAACCTTCGGCGGCATACTCCATCAAGACAGGTGCGGTGCGCTGCCCGCCATTGGCGAGCGGCAGCAGCGACTGGCCGTCGGTCCACGGCGCGATCGCGGCGATGTCGATGCCGGCGAGGTCGCAAAGCGTCGGTGTCACGTCAAGATTGGAAACCGGCGCCTCGATCAGCCCGGCCGGAACGCCCTTGCCGGCAATCATCAGCGGCACCCGCGCCGAACCCTCGAAGAAGCTCATCTTGAACCACAGGCCCCGCTCGCCGAGCATGTCGCCATGGTCCGAGCAGAACAGGATGATCGTGTCGTCGAGCATATGCGTGCGCTCAAGGACGTCCAGGAGCTCGCCGAGCTTGTCGTCGACATAGGAGATGTTGGCGAAATAGCCGCGCCGCGAACGACGCACCTGCTCTGGCGTGATCTCGAATGAGGGATAGTCGCTGGCGTGGTACAGCCGCCGGGAATGCTCGTCCTGCTCGTCATCCGCGATGAATCCGGTTTCCGGGTCCAGCGCCTGGCAATGCTCATAGAGATCCCAATACTGCTTGCGCGCGACGTAAGGATCGTGCGGGTGCGACAGCGAGACGGTGAGACACCAGGGCCGGTGGTTCGCATCGTCCTGCTCGCGCGAGAGCTGATAGAGCTTTTGCGTGGCGAGGAACACGACCTCGTCGTCATATTCCATCTGGTTGGTCGTCTCGGCGACGCCGGCGCCCGTGACCGAACCAAGATTGTGGTACCACCATTCGATGCGCTCGCCGGGCTTCCGGTAATCCGGTGTCCAGCCGAAATCGGCCGGGTAGATGTCAGTGGTCAGCCGCTCCTCGAAACCGTGTAGCTGATCCGGCCCGACGAAATGCATTTTGCCCGACAGGCAGGTGTAGTAGCCGGCGGCGCGCAGATGATGGGCGAAGGTCGGGATCGATGAGGCGAATTCAGCCGCATTGTCATAGACACCCGTGCGCGACGGCAATTGCCCGCTCATGAACGAGGCACGGCCCGGCGCGCAGAGCGGCGACGCCGTGTAGTTGTTGGCAAAGCGCGCCGAACGTGCGGCCAAGGCTTTCAGGTGCGGTACGTGCAGAAACTCTGCCGGGCCGTCCGGAAACAGGGTCCCGTTGAGCTGATCGACCATGACGATCAGGAAATTGGGTCGCTTCGTTGTCACTGTTTGCGCCGCTCGCCAAGTTTGGTTTCGAGATAGTCTTCGACCAGCGCAATGGCGGTCGCAGCATCAGGCAAGCCGTCCTTCAGCGCCCGCCTGATGTAGAGCCCGTCGATCATCGCCGCCGTCGCTTCGGCGACGCGGTCGGCTTCGGCTCTGGGCAAGATCCCGGTCAGACCGCTCATCAGGTTCGAATGGAGCCGCCGCGCGTAGACCCTGAGCAGCCGGCGCAAGGCTGATGACTTCTGGGCCTCGACATAGAAGGCAAGCCAGGAGGCGATGGTTTGTGGCTGGAACTGAATGTCGGAGAAGTTGACGGCGACTACCGCCGAGACGCGTTCGCGCGCGGTGCCGGCCGAACCAAGGGCGCGCAACGTGTCGGCGGTCAGCTCGGCCAGGATATGGCGCATCGTCGCCAGCAGCAGCTCGTCCTTGGCGCCGAAATAATGATGGGCAAGGGCCGATGAAACGCCGGCGCGCCCGGCAATCTCTGACATGGTCACGTCGAGCGAGCCACGCTCGCCGATCGCCGAGATCGTCGCGTTGATCAGCGCCTTGCGGCGCAGCGGTTCCATTCCGACTTTCGGCATTTCGCTATGTTCCTTTGAAGCAGGATTATTTTTTATTGACGGGTCAATCAACAAAAAAATCGACACTGGTTTCGTTTGTACCAAGCGATTGTCGGCTTGCAGCCCTTCACGAAGCGGGCAGGACTGTTTATCTTTGAACAATAAATGCGAGGTGCGCCTTGAGCCCACATGCTAGGCTGGCGCTAAAGAATGGAGGCCGCCATGACCGCATGCATCGTTGGCTGGGCGCATTCGCGCTTCGGCAAGCTCGAGGGCGAAACGCTCGAAAACCTCATCGTCAAAGTGGCAACGGACGCGCTCGACCATGCCGGCATCGGTCCTGACGAGGTCGACGAGATCGTGCTCGGCCATTTCAACGCCGGTTTTTCGGCGCAGGATTTCACCGCCAGCCTGGTGCTTCAGGCGGACGACCGGCTGCGCTTCAAGCCGGCGACGCGCGTCGAAAACGCTTGCGCCACAGGCTCGGCGGCGGTCCGGCAAGGCATCCGCGCCATCGACGCCAATGCTGCCCGCATCGTGCTGGTGGTCGGCGCCGAGCAGATGACGACGACGCCCGGGCCGGAGATCGGCAAGAACCTGCTCAAGGCCTCCTATCTGCCCGAGGATGGCGACACCCCTGCGGGTTTCGCCGGTGTCTTCGGCAAGATCGCGCAGGCCTATTTCCAGCGCTATGGCGACCAGTCGGACGCACTCGCCATGATCGCCGCCAAGAACCACAAGAACGGTGTCGACAATCCCTATGCGCAGATGCGCAAGGATTTTGGCTATGAGTTCTGCCGCCAGGAAAGCGAAAAGAACCCTTTCGTTGCCGGTCCCCTGAAGCGCACCGACTGCTCGCTGGTCTCCGACGGCGCCGCCGCCCTTGTCCTCGCCGACACCGCGACGGCACTGAAGATGCGCCGCGCCGTTGCCTTCCGCGCCAACGAACATGTGCAGGATTTCCTGCCGATGTCGAAGCGCGACATCCTGACCTTCGAAGGCTGCGAACAGGCTTGGAACCGGGCGCTGAAATCGGCCGGTGTGACGCTCGACGATCTCTCCTTCGTCGAAACGCATGACTGCTTCACCATTGCCGAACTGATCGAATACGAGGCGATGGGTCTGGCCAAGCCGGGAGAGGGCGCCAGACTGGCGCTGGACGGCGCAACGGCCAAGGATGGCCGCCTGCCGGTCAATCCGTCCGGCGGGTTGAAGGCCAAGGGCCACCCGATCGGCGCCACAGGCGTGTCGATGCATGTGCTGACTGCCATGCAGCTTGTCGGCGAAGCCGGCGGCATTCAGGTGCCCGGCGCAAAACTTGGCGGTATCTTCAATATGGGCGGTGCGGCGGTCGCCAACTACGTTTCAATATTGGACCGGATCAGATAGAAGCAGCCCGTATTTTTGCGGGGTAGCCATGACAAATCCGGTTCTGATCGAAGTCTTGCGCGGCGCGATCGTCGAGAGCGCGCATCGTGGCGCGGTCGCAGTCTTCGATGCCGACGGCAAGCCGGTCTGGGAAATCGGCGATACGGCCAAGCCGGTGTTCCCGCGCTCAGCGGTCAAGGCGATTCAGGCATTGCCGCTGGTCGAAAGCGGCGCGGCCGACGCCTATGGCTTCGGCAACCGCGAACTGGCGCTCGCCTGCGCGTCCCATTCGGGCGAGCCGGCGCATGTCGAACTGGCGCGATCGATGCTGGCCAAGGCCGGGCTGGACCGCTCGGCACTTGAATGCGGCACGCATTGGCCGTCCAATCATGACGCCGAGATCGCACTCGCCCGCGCTGGCGGCTCGCCAAATGCATTGCATAACAATTGCTCCGGCAAGCATTCCGGCTTCCTCTGCACATGCGTCCACGCCGGCATTGCGCACCGCGGCTATGTCAAGCCGGGGCACGGCCTGCAGGAGATGGTGCGAGACGCCATGCAGGCGGTGACGGGCGCTGTCCATGGCGCGGACGAGCGGGCGACCGATGGCTGCTCGATCCCGACCTATGCGGTGCCGCTCCGGAGCTTCGCGCTTGGCTTTGCCCGCATGGCAACGACAAATGGTTTTGGTCCCGAGCGAGCCAAGGCCGCGAAGCGTCTGCTGGCTGCCTGCATGGCCGAGCCGTTCTTCGTTGCCGGCACCGGCCGCGAAGACGTCGCGCTGATGGAGGCCGCACCAGGGCGGATTTTTACGAAAGGCGGCGCCGAAGGCGTCTATTGTGCCGCAATTCCGGAACTTGGTCTCGGCATTGCACTCAAATGCGATGATGGCGCCGGCCGCGCCGGCGAAGCCATGGTTGCCGCCGTTCTTGCCAAACTGCTGCGCGCCGACGAGGCCCTGGCGTCAAAGCTGAGCGCACTGGCAAAGGTGCCCATCAAAAGCCGGAACGGTGCCAAGGTCGGGGCGCTGAGGCCCACCGGGGCCTTGAATTAAACCGGCCCTCAACTGACGTGATTGCGCTCGACGGTCAGATGCGCATATCCGCTATCGTTTGACGAGGTGAGATCGCCTGTCGCCGGCTCGGCCCAGCGCTGGCCAACAACGGCGCCGTTCAGCGCGCTGTCGATGACATTGTCTGAAATGACCGCTGTGCCGGCGCCCTCAACCACCGACACGACGATGCCGGTTCCAACCTTGCGGATGATGTTGCCGGTGGCGACGACGTTGCGCAGATACGGCCCCCAGCCGATCTGCATGCCGTAGAGCGGCGCGTTCTCGATGACGTTGTTGGAAACGGTCGTGTCGGCCTCGACGCCAATGCCGACGCCGAATCCAGGCGAGTCGGCGGGGTAGGGACCACTGGTCGACAGATTGCGCACGATGTTGCCAGAGCAGACGCCCATCCGCCCGCCTTCGTTGAAATTCACGATCGAGATGCCGTTGGCGGCTCCATCGACGATGTTGTTGCTGATGACGGCGCCTTCGAACGAGAACTCGGAGTAAACGGCTGTTTCGCCGGAACGCGAGCAGGTATTGCCCGATATCTGCAGATTGCTGGCGCTGTTGGCGCGGATCGCCGAGAAGGCGCAGTCGGAGACGATATTGCCTGAAATGACTACATTGCCGGCCCGGAAAGCATTGATGCCATTGCCGTTCTGACCGGTCCCGCCGCTGCGTGCCTGGATCCGTTCGACGCGGTTGCCGGTCACTATGGTGCCGTCTTCCGCCACCTGCCAGCGGTGCACGAGAATGCCGCCATTGGCGCAGTCGGAGACTGTGTTGCCGGTGATCGCCAGCCCGCCGGCTTCGACCGAATAGATGCCGGCATCGGCAGCCCCCGATATCTCCGAGCGTTCGACACGCCCCGTCGCGTGTTCCAGCGCCAGTGCGTTCTTGCCGCTGCCGGTGATCTGGCAATTGTCGATGACCAGATGCGCGACCCGGCGCAGATCGAGCAGCCCTTGCGCATGATCGCCCATCGAGCGGTTTGCGCCGTCGAAGACCAGCCCGCCGAGTTCGATATGGTCGGCCTGCTCGGCCATGAACAGGTGACCGTCGCCGCCATAGACGATGCGCGTTGCGCCCGGCACGCCGGAAAGACGCACGCGGCTAGGCAGCGAGAGGTTGGATACGACATAGGTGCCCGGCGGCAGGAACACCGGCATGTCGCGATCGTTTGCGTCGCGCAGCAGCTTGGCGAAGGCCTTGCTCTGATCGTCGAGGGTGCCGGGCTGCACGCCAAGTTCCGTGGCATTGATCGAACCGCGCATAGAGGCTTTCTCGATGCCAGTCAGGCTGGCGGCGGCCGCCTTGCCAAGCGAGAGGCCGACGACGGCAAAGCCGGCGGTTCCGATCAGCAGCGTTCGTCTGTTCAACATCGGCACAGGTCCTGGCTTTTGACCCTTGCACCGCAGGAATCGTGCCAGCCGGTCCGCCTCTCCGGTCGAGGGCAACGACATTCGCTTGTCGAGCAGCCTTTCCGCGCCTAAGTTCAGGGAATGAGCAGAGCTTTCACTCGCGAGGAAGACAGCGAAAACGCCATTGCCGGCGTCGGTGAGCGACCGATCAGCCACCACCGCAATCTGGTGACGGAGCGCGGCCTGGCGCAGATCGAGGACAATCTTTCCGATTTGCGCGATATACTGGCGAAAGCCGAAAGGAAGGCAGACCGCGAGCGCATCGCGTTGGTGTCACGCGACCTACGCTACTGGACCGCCCGGCGTGAAAGCGCCGAACTCTCCGTGCCGGAACCGGGCAGCGACCTTGTACGCTTCGGCATGGGCGTCACGCTTGAGGGCGATGACGGCAGGAAGGTGCACTGGAAAATCGTCGGCGAGGATGAGGCGGATCCGGCAAAGGGCACGATTTCGCACGTATCGCCGATGGCCGTCGCTCTGTTCGGCAAGAAAGTCGGCGACGTAGCCGTGGTCAACGGCAAGGAATGGGAAATCGTCAAGCTTTCCGACAGCTAGTCTTCGAGCTTGACGACATGGTCCCGGAAGAACGCTGCAGCGCCCGCTTCATCGATTTCGCCTGAAGCGACTGCCATGACGAATTCGTAGAGTGTGCCGTTATCGGCTGTCAGGACATGGCCGTTCACAATCAAAAATGCGCCGGCGGCCACGATGGCGGTACGCTTGTTGCCGTCGACAAAGGCATGATTCCGGGCAATACCAAAGACATAGGCGGCAGCGAGATCCTCGATCGCCGGATCCCCATAGTTCGCCTTATTTTCATCGCGTGAAAGCGCTGATTCGAGAGCGTTCTCGTCTCTCAAACCTTGTGCCCCGCCATGCCTGCGCAACTGCTCGGCATGCATCGCTTCGACCGCGCGTCGGGTCAGGAACTCCCAGTTCATTCCGCGAGCTTCTGAAGAGCGACCTTGTATTTGTCCATGACCTTGCGAGCAGCTTCCATCTGCCGTTCGAAACTGTCGTCCACCGGCTCAAGAGCAATACCCTTGTCCGTTTCGACGATCTGAAGCTGATCGCCTGCCTTCATGTTCAGACGATCGAGCAGCTCCTTGGGCAGGATCACGCCTTCGGAATTACCGATCTTGCGAATGGTCGTGTTCATGATGGGTCATCCTGTTGCAATCTCGATTATAACGCAATCGCCCGTGTTGCAACAGTTATTATAACAAGGCTATCAAGCGGAAAGCAGCCGGTCCAGCAAGCGATCCGCTGCTTCCGGAATGACCGTGCCCGGCGGGAATATCTCAGCCGCGCCTGCTTTCAGCACCGCGTCATAGTCCTGTGGAGGGATGACACCGCCGACGACGATCAGCATGTCGCCGCGGCCGAGCTTCTTCAGCGAGTCGTGTAGCTCGGGGATCAGCGTCAGATGCCCTGCAGCCAGCGACGAGGCGCCGACGATGTGGACGTCCTGTGCGACCGCCAGCCTGGCGATCTCATCGGGTGTCTGGAACATCGCTCCGACGGTGACGTCGAAGCCGAGATCGGCGAAGGCCGTGGCGATAACCTTCTGCCCACGATCGTGGCCGTCCTGTCCCATCTTGGCGACGAGTATACGCGGCTTGCCCCCAGTTCTCTTCTCGAAGGCCTCAAGCTTCTCCTGCAGCCCGTCGACAACGGGATGATCGCCAAGGGCTTTGCGATAGACGCCAGAAATGGTCTGCACCGTAGCGACATGGCGCCCAAAGGCTCTTTCCAACGCGAATGAAATCTCGCCTACCGTGGCATTGGCTCGCGCGGCCCGGATGGCGAACTCCAGCAGGTTTTCGTTGCCCCGTGCGGCACGGGTCAGCGCATCGAGTGCGGTTTCGACGGCGGCGACGTCGCGCGTGCCCTTCAGACGTTGCAACTTCGACAATTGCCTGGCCCTGACCTCGGCATTGTCGATCTTCAGCACGTCGACCTCCATGTCCTTCTTGGGACGATAGGCATTGACGCCAACCAGCATCTGTTCGCCGGAATCGATGCGTGCCTGCGTGCGCGCTGCCGCTTCCTCTATGCGCAGCTTGGGAATGCCCTGTTCGGTCGCGGCGGCCCTGCCGCCGCGCGCCTCGACCTCCTCGATGTGGGCAAGCGCGCGGGCCGCCAGGTCATGCGTCAGCCGTTCGAGATAGGCCGAGCCGCCCCATGGATCGATAACGCGTGTCGTGCCGGATTCCTTTTGCAGAATGAGCTGCGTGTTGCGGGCTATCCGTGCCGAGTGGTCGGTCGGCAGCGCCATCGCCTCGTCGAAGGAATTGGTGTGCAGCGACTGTGTATGTCCCTGCGTCGCCGCCATCGCCTCGATCATGGTGCGTATGATGTTGTTGTAGGGATCCTGCGCCGTCAGCGACCAGCCCGAAGTCTGGCAATGGGTGCGCAGCGACAGCGAGCGCTCGTCCTTGGGCAAGAAATTCTTCTTCATCAGGGTCGCCCACAGCAGGCGCGCAGCCCGCAGTTTGGCGACTTCCATAAAGAAGTTCATGCCGATCGCCCAGAAGAAGGACAGACGCGGCGCGAAGCGGTCGATATCGAGGCCCGCTGCAACGCCGGCGCGGGCATATTCGATGCCGTCGGCGATCGTGTAGGCAAGCTCCAGGTCGGCTGTCGCGCCGGCCTCCTGCATGTGATAGCCGGAGATCGATATCGAATTGAACTTCGGCATGTTCTTCGACGTGTAGGAGAAGATGTCCGAAACGATCCGCATCGAGGGTTTCGGCGGATAGATATAGGTGTTGCGGACCATGAACTCCTTCAGGATGTCGTTCTGAATGGTTCCGGCAAGATCCTTCTGCGCAACGCCCTGTTCTTCCGCCGCGACGATGTAGAGCGCCATGATCGGCAGCACGGCGCCGTTCATCGTCATCGACACCGTCATCTCGCCGAGCGGAATGCCGTCGAACAGTTGCCGCATGTCGAGGATGGAATCGATGGCTACCCCCGCCATGCCGACGTCACCGGCAACGCGTGGATGGTCGCTGTCATAGCCGCGATGCGTGGCAAGATCGAAGGCGACCGACAGCCCCTTCTGGCCGGCGGCAAGATTGCGCCGGTAAAAGGCGTTGGACTCCTCGGCCGTCGAGAAGCCGGCATATTGCCGGATGGTCCAGGGCTGCTGGATATACATGGTCGGGTAGGGGCCGCGCACGAAGGGCGGCAGGCCCGGATAGGTGTCGAGATGCGGCAACCCCTTGAGGTCGCTTTGATTGTACAGATGCTTGGCGACAAGTCCTTCCGGCGTCGTCCGCTGGCCTTTGACCTCGACGGGTGCGCGGGGTGGCGGGACCCAACCGATCTGGCTGAAATCGGGGATCAAGAGGCGGCTCCGATGGATTGGTCGATGCGGACCGGAAACAGCGGCTCACAGATGGCAACGCCTTCGGTGAAGGCAGGCCGCCGTTCCGCTGCCAGCGTCTCGACCGGACGTTCACCTTTCAGCGGGTAGAGCGTGGTGCCGATGATGACCCGCTCGCCTGCCTGGTAGGCCGCATTGCGCTGCGCTGCCGCGGCGTGAACTCGCTTCTGGATATGTCCGTCCCGAAGGCTGGACAGGATGCCGCCCTCGGCCTCGATTGTTTGCAATTGCGCCCAGGCCATCTCGCAGAGTTCGTTGGTCAGCGCTTCGACCGCGCCGGAACCATAGGCAGGATCGGCGACATGATCGATATGGCTTTCATTCGCCATGATCAGCTGCGTGTTGCGGGCGACACGTCGGGCAAACCCCGCCGGCAAGCCATGCGCGATCGTGTGCGGCAGGATCGAGATCGAATCGGCGCCTCCGGACGCCGCGGCAAAGCAGGCGATTGTGGTGCGCAGGATGTTGGTCTCCGGATCCATCGCTGTCATCATCCGAAACGACGTCTCGGCATGGATGTTGGCCGTGGAATTGGGGATCGAGCAGGTCTCCTGCACCCGCGCCCAGAGCCTGCGCAGCGCCCGCACCTTGGCCATAGACAGCAACTGATCCTGGTCGACGCTCAGCGCAAAGCCGATATGGGGCGCGGCATAGACAAGCGGCTGCCGCGCCGTCTCGAACATTCTGAGATAGGATATCGCCGAAGCCAGCATGATGCCAAGCTCCTGCGCTTCCGTCGCACCGGCATTGTGGAACACACGTCCGTCCGCTTCCAGCAGCACGCCCGGAACGCCCATCGAGAAGAAATGCGCCAGCGACTGCGGCATCGAAGCCTGCAACGCCTCGATCGACATGCGCAGCCGGCCGGTTCCGGCGAAGATCGCCGCCGGATCGATGCCGAAGGAGAGGTTGAGTTTTGCCGGGTCTGACCGGCGCTTGCTCAGGAACGCCACCAGCCAGTCGGCCACGGCGCGGCTCCAGGGATGGGCGTCGATGCGAACCTGGACGCGGTTGAGCGGTACGCCGTCCAATACCGTCTCCAGGGCTTCCGCCGCTCTCGGCAGGCCGTAGCCGAACGCGTTCGGCGCCCCTTCGAAGACAAGTGACAATCCCGTGGCGCCTTGCGCTACGTCGTCCAGAGCCTGGGTTCTGGCGCGCTCGATATCCGGATCGTCGATGCGCTGGCTGACGATCCACGGCGATTTCGGGTTTGCGCGCACGGTCGGTTCTGCCGCTGTGCTGCGATCGTAGAGCGGTTCGATGCGGATGTTGTCGTCGGTATGCGAGACCAGCTTCTCTTCGAAGGATGCGCCGGCGAGTGCCTTTTCCGCCAAGGCTCGCCATCGCTGGCGCTCGGCGTTCTCTGGTTCGACATCCCTGGTCAGGGCTTCGGCGGCCATCCGTCTTCCTCGCTTTATGCGCCCGCACCAGCCTGGAGCGGTTCAGTCTACGGTCCTCGGTTCGATATCGCAATCCAATGCGTTTTCAGCGGCCGAATTCGATCCAAAAGATATAGGTCGGCCCACGTGCACGAACCATGAACGATTGCCAAACACCGGCAAAATCCGCAAGCTTCAAAAAATCGATTGGAGGGTTCCCGCGATTGAACGATTGCCACGACTTGGACGAATGGTTCCAACTTGAACGAATGGCATTGTCGCTGTGCAACGGCCTGACTATACCTGCGGCAAGGCACTGGCTTTGAACACATCAGTTTGCGGAGACCGGACATATGGCTGACGACACCAGTATTTTCATCGGCGCCAGCCGCAAGCCCGACGACAGCTATCAGCGTGCCGAGCAGTTGTTGCTGCAATATGGCAATCGTCATGGCCTGGTGACCGGCGCCACCGGTACCGGCAAGACCGTCACCTTGCAGATCCTGGCCGAAGGTTTTTCCAACGCCGGCGTGCCGGTGTTCTGCGCCGACATCAAGGGTGACCTGTCCGGCATCGCGATGATGGGTACGGCGCAGGATTTTCTCGTCAAGCGGGCCGAACAGGTCAAGCTCGACCCCTATGACTTCCAGGAATTCCCCGTCATTTTCTGGGATCTATTCGGCGAACAGGGTCATCCTATCCGCGCCACGGTTTCGGAAATGGGGCCGTTGCTTCTGTCGCGCCTGATGAACCTGACCGAGGCGCAGGAAGGGATCATGAACATCGCCTTCCGCCTGGCGGACGAGGAAGGCCTGCTGCTGCTCGATATGAAGGATCTGCAGGCGCTTTTGGCCAACATCGCCGAGCGCGCCGAGGAGATCGGCTCGCGTTACGGCAATGTGACGAAGCCATCGGTCGGGGCTATCCAGCGAACGCTGCTGGTCCTGGAGCAGCAGGGCGCGGCAAACTTCTTCGGCGAGCCGGCACTGCGCATCGCCGACATCATGCGCACCACCCGCGACGGGCGCGGCGCCATCAGCGTGCTTGCCGCCGACAAGCTGATGATGAATCCACGGCTTTACGCGACCTTCCTGTTGTGGCTGATGTCGGAACTGTTCGAGGTGCTGCCGGAAGTCGGCGATCCGGACAAGCCGAAGCTGGTGTTCTTCTTCGACGAGGCGCATCTTCTGTTCGACGAAGCACCCAAAGTGCTGATCGATCGCGTCGAGCAAGTGGTCCGGCTGATCCGCTCGAAAGGCGTCGGCGTCTATTTCGTCACGCAAAACCCTTTGGATATCCCTGAAAAGGTTCTCGCCCAGCTCGGCAATCGCGTACAACACGCGCTGCGCGCCTATACGCCGCGCGAGCAGCAGGCGGTGAAGACGGCAGCCGAGACGTTCCGGCCTAATCCAGATTTCGATTGCATGACCGCCATCACTCAGCTCGCCACAGGCGAGGCGCTGGTCTCGACGCTGGAAGCCAAGGGGGTTCCGTCGATGGTGCAGCGGACACTGATACGCCCGCCATCGTCGCGGCTTGGGCCCATCACGGTGGCCGAGCGCCAGAAGCTGATCCAGGAAAGCCCGGTCGCCGGCCAGTACGATCAGGTCATCGATCGCGAATCGGCCTTCGAGATGCTGCAAAAAAAGGCCAAGGATGCGCAGGATGCCGAGGAGCAGGCGCAGCAGGCCGGCAGCGGTCGCTCGCGCTGGACGATTCCGGGCTTCGGCAACGACGAGTCCGCGCCGCAATCCGATGGCAGGCGCTCGCCTGCACCGCGCCCGTCCAACCGCCAGACGGTGGCCGAGGCGGCGATCAAGTCGGTGGTTCGATCCGTCGGCTCGTCAGTCGGTCGGGCAATCGTTCGCGGCATCCTGGGCAGCCTGTCGCGGGGGCGTTAGGACCGGAGGCAGCGGCGTTGCCCGCCGCCCGTCGGATCAGAAGATCGAGTTGGTGATCTCTTTCAGAGGCCCGAGCAGGATCGATCCTTCCGGCACGCCGGCGTCGATCGGGATTGCCCGGCGATTCGCAGTCGCCACCACTGGCTGGCTGGCATCGCTGGTGACGACAACTGGTGTCTTCGAGGGCACGCGATCATAGAGATCGATGATATCCTGGTTCATCAGGCGTACGCAGCCTGACGAGACGGACTTGCCGATCGACCGCCATTCCGGCGAGCCGTGCAGGCGGTAAAGCGTGTCCACGTTGCCCTGGAAGAGATAGAGCGCGCGTGCGCCGAGCGGGTTCTTCAACCCGCCGGGCATGCCGCCATTTTCGGCGCTGTATGGTTTCAATTCCGGCTGCCGGGCAATCATTTCATCCGGCGGCGTCCATTTCGGCCACTTCTGCTTCCACTGGACGACGGCATCGCCGGACCATTCGAAACCGGCGCGGCCTAGGCCGACACCATAACGGATTGCCTGGCCCCCCGGGCGAACCAGGTAGAGGAAATGGCCGGTGGTATCGACGACGATCGTTCCCGGCTTCTGGCCGGTCGGATCGGGAACGATCTGGCGCAGGAACTGCGGATCGATCCTGTCGAACGGGATCGCCGGCAAATCGAAGCCGCCATCACTGACCGCGCCGTACATTGTCACATAGTCGGCTAGCGGCGGCTCGACATAGGCTGGCGGCGGTGGCTCGACCGGCCCCGGTCCGGTGGTCGCGCATGCGGAAACCGCGATCGAAGCAGCGCCTAAGGCTGCGGCGTTGAGAAAGCCGCGACGGCTCAGGCGATAGGATTCGATTTCGATTTTGGACATGTTTGCCTTCTTTAAGTCTCAAATCGCAACAAAGCGTCAATGCGCCGATCGCTGCGCGGGTGCCTGACAACACCTGGGGCGATAGGCAGTTCCGATTCTGGCCGGAAGGTGGACAAACCAAGGCGAAGCTGTGACTGCGTTGCCACTGTGGCGACAGGGACACATGCGCGCGTCTCAGCTGCCTGGAACCAAAGCTTCGAGCGACGGCAGGATCAGGGTCGGTGGCAAGTCCCGGTACTCTTCCGGCTGGTCGGAGCGATTGATCCAGACCGTGCGAAAACCGAATTTGGTGGCGCCTGCGATATCCCAGCGATTGGAGGACTGGAAGGAAACCGCGCCCGGGTAGAGGCGCCAGCCGGTCGCGACCATGTCATAGACCGCCGGATCGGTCTTGAAGCGCTGGACCGCGTCGACGGAATAGATGTCGTCCAGGACCTGGTCGAGCGCGGCGGACTTGACCGCTGCCTGGAGCATTTCGGGTGAGCCATTGGACAGGATCGCCAGCCTCGCTCCCGAAGCCTTGAGCGCCTTGAGCACGGCCGGCACTTCCGGATAGCAATCCAGCCGCCAGTAGGCATCCAGCAAGATCGCCTTGAGGCTGGGATCGGCCGAGGGAACCTTGCGCAGGGCGAAATCGAGCGCCTGTTCGGTCAACTGCCAGAAATCGGCATAGGCACCCATAAGCGAGCGCACCCAGGAATATTCGAGTTGCTTGGCACGCCAGATCTCGGACAACAATTGACCGTCCGGCCCGATCCGATCGGCATGACGGCGTACGGCGGCATGCACGTCGAACAGCGTGCCATAGGCGTCGAAGACATAGGCGGCGTATTGCATGAAGACAGTTTTGAGGGCAGGCGCAACAAGGTGCAAGCTTTGATTGCACGGCGCCCCGTCGCTGGCCTCAACAAAACTATTCGATGCCGGTTGACGGCGCCCGCCAAAGCATCTTCCAATGGCTCACACGAGACCGATTGAGGCGGGACAACACGATGACACTGGCGGCTGCGGCGCAATCCACGACATGGACTTTCGTCGATGGTGATTGGCACGAGGGCAATGTCGCCATTCTGGGGCCGCGAAGCCACGCGATGTGGCTCGGCACCAGCGTGTTCGACGGAGGCCGCTGGTTCGAAGGCGTCGCCCCGGACCTCGAGCTTCATGCCGCCAGGGTGAATTCTTCGGCGATTGCACTCGGCCTCAAGCCGTCGATGAGCGCCGACAAGATCGTCGGGCTGACATGGGATGGGTTGAAGAAGTTCGACGGCAGGACGGCGGTCTACATCAGGCCGATGTACTGGGCCGAGCATGGCGGCTACATGGGCGTGCCGGCCGATCCCGCCTCGACCCGCTTCTGCCTTTGCCTCTATGAGTCGCCCATGATCCCGCCGACCGGCTTTTCGGTGACCGTGTCGCCATTCCGGCGCCCGACCATCGAAACCATGCCGACCAATGCCAAGGCCGGCTGCCTCTACCCCAACAACGGCCGTGCCATTCTAGAAGCCAAGATGCGCGGCTTCGACAATGCAATGGTGCTCGACATGCTGGGCAACGTCGCCGAAACCGGAACCTCGAACATCTTCCTGGTCAAGGACGGCCATGTGCTGACGCCGGCGCCGAATGGCACCTTCCTGTCCGGCATCACCCGCTCGCGCACGATGACGCTGCTTGGCGAATATGGCTTCAAGACCACCGAAAAGACGCTGTCGGTGCGCGACTTCCTCGAAGCGGACGAGATCTTCTCGACCGGAAATCATTCCAAGGTGGTGCCGATCACGCGTATCGAGGACCGCAATCTGCAGCCGGGGCCGGTGGCCAAGAAGGCGCGCGAACTCTATTGGGAATGGGCGCATTCGACTTCCGCCGCCTGAGCGGATAAAAAGGCGATCGGCGCTCCATTCCGGAGTTGCCCCAACCCATTCCAGACCTATCTTAGTCCGGTATCGACACCGGATTTTTCCACGAGGGAGTACTGTCCATGGCTTTTGAATTGCCCGCTCTGCCCTACGACTATGAGGCCTTGCAGCCTTACATGTCGAAAGAGACGCTGGAATATCACCACGACAAGCACCACAAGGCGTATGTCGACAACGGCAACAAACTCGCTGCCGAGGCCGGCCTGGGCGATCTGTCGGTCGAAGAGGTGGTCAAGCAGTCGTTCGGCAAGAATGCCGGTCTCTTCAACAATGCCGCTCAGCACTACAACCACATCCATTTCTGGAAGTGGATGAAGAAGGGCGGCGGCGGCAACAAGCTGCCCGGCGCCCTGCAGAACGCGTTCGATAGCGACCTCGGTGGCTACGACAAGTTCAAGGCCGACTTCATTGCCGCCGGCACGACGCAGTTCGGCTCCGGCTGGGCCTGGGTTTCAGTCAAGGACGGCAAGCTGGCGATCTCAAAGACGCCGAATGGCGAGAACCCGCTCGTCCATGGCGCGTCTCCGATCCTCGGCGTCGATGTCTGGGAGCACTCCTATTACATCGATTATCGCAACGCCCGGCCGAAATATCTCGAGGCGTTCGTCGACAGCCTGATCAACTGGGATCACGTGCTGGAACTGTACGAAAAGGCTCGCGCGTAACCCCGAAAATCGGATTCGATTTTCAAAAAAGGATCATGCGCAAAATCAAAGTGTTGCAGCGTCCTTTGCACGCCTGAGAAGGCGCGCGGATGGCCTGATCGATCCCCAGAAAGACCCGGCAATCTGAACTGACCCCCGAAAGTTGGAGATCAACCTTCGGGGGTTTTCACATCCCGAGGGCCCTTCTTTTGCGGGGTCGCGGCCCCTGGCGATCAGGTTCGGCAAAAACGTCCGCGACGAGGGGAATATTCCACTCGCCGCATCCGTTAACGTCCTGTCCTGAAAAGCCTTCATCACGGAGCCAAATGAATGAGAAAGCTTGTTATCGCCATCTCTATGCTTGCACTCGCGGCATCGGCGGCGTTTGCCGACCCGATACTTGATCGCCAGGGTTTGATGAAGGAGCGTGGAAAGATCGCCGGCGGCCTCGCGAAAGTGGTCAAGGGCGAGGAGCCGTTTGATGCGGCGGCCGTGCTGACACAACTTCAGGCGCTGCAGGCGAATGCCGAGAAATTCGATGCCGATGTGCTGTTCCCGGCAGGCAGCGATACTGGCGACACGACAGCGGCGCCGAAGATCTGGGAAGACATGGCCGGTTTCAAGTCGACCGAGGACAAATATCTCGCCGACATCAAGGCAGCGACCGCGACCGCTCCCGCCGACATCGATACGCTGAAGACGCAGTTTGACGCGATCACTTCCAATTGCGGCACCTGCCACAAGACCTATCGGGTGAAAAAGAGCTGATAGCGGGCGATGCCCTGGCTGAGAAAACCCGTCGGCGCCCTGGTCATTCTGGGAGCAGTCGGCGCGGTCGCCGGGTGGCTGCTGTCGGCGCCGGTGAGGCTCGACGGTGAGACGCTGGCCAAGCTGGGGCCCGGCGACGCGGTCAAGGGCAAGCGCATCTTTTATGCCGGCGGTTGTACTTCCTGCCACGCAAAACCGGGCTCGCAAGGGGATGCCCGGCTTCAACTCGTGGGTGGTCTCGCACTCAAGACGCCGTTCGGAACCTTCGTACCGCCCAACATTTCGCAAGATCCCAAGGACGGCATCGGCGCCTGGTCGGTCGAGGACCTCGCCAACGCCATGCTGAAGGGCGTCTCGCCCTCGGGCGAGCATTTCTATCCGGCATTTCCCTATGCATCCTACGCGCGCATGAACCCGGCTGACATTGCCGACCTCTACGCCTTCCTGAAGACGTTGCCTGCCGTCGCCGGCAAGGCGCCCGCGAATTCGCTCGGTTTCCCTTTCAACATTCGTCGCGGTATCGGCCTGTGGAAACTGCTCTACCTCCGTGACCAGCCTGTCGTTGCATTTCCCGACGGTACGGCTGGCCCGGTGATGGCCGGCCGCTACTTGGTCGAGGGGCCAGGCCACTGCGGCGAATGTCACACGCCGCGCGACTTTGCCGGCGGCACGAAAAAGAGCGAGTGGCTGGCCGGCGCCGTGGCTGCCGAAGGCAAGGGCGTCGTGCCCAACATCACATCGGGGGAGGGCGGCATTGGCGATTGGTCGGGAGCCGACATCGCCAACTATCTCGAAACCGGCTTCACGCCTGACTTCGATTCCGTTGGCGGCGCCATGGTCGACGTGCAGCGCAACATTGCCCAACTAACGGCGGAGGACCGTGCGGCGATCGCCGCCTATCTCAAGGCAATCCCGCCGCATCCAAATGGCTATCCGGCGCGCAAGAAGACGGCGAACTGAACTGATGCATGTCGCTCAACGTGCACAGCGGTCTTGACCGACATGCACAAAAACCAAGAACCAATGCGCGTCGTTTGACTCCGTACAAACGATACGCGTCAGTCTTCGTATGTCGGGTGACGGTCGCCCAGAAAATCAAATCCCGTCTCGAAGAAATGATTGTAGTTGCAGGTCAGTTCCTCGCCCGGCGCGATGTCGCGAAGCGCAAAGCTTTCCTCGGGCGAGGAGACGTCGCAATTCGGCTCGTCGGCGTGGTTCATATAGCGCGCGTCGTCGGCTTCGAAGACGATATAGTTCGGGTCACGCCGGTCGGGATAGGAATAGCGGTCGAGATAACTCTTCACCGGTCCGTCCTCGCGCTCATAAGTCTCGACCTCGATGATCCGGTCGAATCTTGGGTCGAGCTTCCAGATCAGCGTGCCGCGGGGAATGTAATTCTTGGCAAAAACGCCGATGCCCTGGATGGGCGATTTGTCGAGATAGACGTTGACGAGCAGCATGGTGGACCTTTGCGCGATTGGGGGCTGTCGGGCTTGGAAAAAGCCGCGCACTGGGTAGCGCGTGGTCATCGCAATTGCGAGTGAAATGAGCAAGGCGGAACTCAAAAAGTCATGATCGCCAGGGTGCTCGGCGCTCGCCGTCAGCGCTGCTGCAGCGCGAGCCGAACACCCAGAGCGCAGTAGATGCCGCCAACAACCTTGCCTTGCCACCTCAGCACCGTCGGATTCCGGCGCAGGAAGGTGCCGAGCCGGCCGGCGCTTACCGCAAAGACAACCGTGCTGAAAAGGCCAAGCACGACGAAGATCGTTCCCAACGTCGTCAACTGAAACATCACCGATCCGTTTTCAGGCCGCACGAACTGAGGCAGGAAAGCAAGGAAGAAAAGTGCGGTCTTGGGGTTGAGCACTTCGGTCAGGACAGCCTGTCGAAACGCCTTGCCGGCCGAAATCGCGAGCGCACCGGCAGCCGGGTTGCCCGGCGTTTTCTCGATGATCGCGCGAATGCCGAGATAAACCAGGTAGGCCGCGCCAATGTATTTTATGAGGCTGAACAGCGTCGCCGACGTGGCGATAATCGCCGAAATGCCGACCATTGCCATGACGGTGTGAAACACATCGCCAGCCGCGATCCCGGCCCCGGTCGCGATGCCAACCTTGGTTCCCGAACTCGTTGCCCGGGCGATCGTCAGCAGGGTGGCGGGACCCGGAATGAAGACAAAGCCGAGTACGACCGCGATGTAAGCGATCAAGGTGGTGAGATCGATCATTTGTGGGTTTCTCCTGCAATATGCGCCTTGCCCATCACCTTCAGTGCAAAGGAATAGGTATAGGCGATCTCCTCCAGCCGCGAAAACCGGCCGGAAGCACCGGCATGTCCGGAATCCATGTTGATCTTGAACAGCACCGGATTGTCGCCGCTCTTTCGATCGCGCAGTCGCGCCACCCATTTGGCCGGCTCCCAATAGGTGACGCGCGGATCGGTGAGACCGGCCAGCGCCAGAATCGGCGGATAGTCGAGCGCTGCGACATTGTCATAGGGCGAGTAGGCGGCGATGGTCCGATAATCGTCGGCGGATGCAATCGGATTGCCCCATTCCGGCCATTCCGGCGGCGTCAGCGGCAGGCTGGCGTCGAGCATTGTGGTCAGCACGTCGACGAACGGAACCTCGGCGACGATGCCGCCGAAACAGTCCGGCGCCATGTTGGCGACGGCGCCCACCAGCATGCCGCCGGCCGAACCGCCTTGCGCGACGATCCGCTCATGCGCCGTGTAGCGCTCGGCAACAAGGTGGCGCGCACAGGCTATAAAGTCCGTGAATGTATTCATCTTGTGCGCCCGCTTGCCGTCGTCGTACCAGCCATAGCCCTTGTCCTTGCCGCCACGGACGTGGGCGATGGCGAAGACGAAGCCGCGGTCGACCAGCGAGAACCAGTTGGTGTTGAAGGCAGCCGGCACGGTGATGCCATAGGAGCCGTAGCCGTAAAGCAGGCACGGTGCGGATCCATCCAGCGGCGTGTCGCGATGGTGCAAAAGCGAGATCGGCACCAGTTCGCCATCGCTGGCCGGCGCCATCAGCCGCCGCGTCACATAATGGTCCGCGTCATGGCCGGACGGCACTTCCTGGGTCTTCAGCAGCACCCGCTCGCGGGTGCGCATATTGTAATCGAACACCTGGGCCGGGGTCGTCATCGACGAGTACGAAAAGCGCATGATCTCGGTGTCGTACTCATAGGAACCCGACAGGCCGAGCGAGAAAGCCTCCTCGTCGAGGGATAGAAGATGCTCCTCGCCGCTGGTGCGGTCGCGCACGATGATGCGCGGCAGACCTTCCTTGCGTTCAAGCCGGACCATGTGGTCCTTGAAGCCGATCACCGACAGGATCAGCCGGCCGGGCTCGTGCGGCACCAGTTCCTGCCAGTTGGCGCGGACCGGATCGCTCGCCGGCGCCGTCATGATCTTGAAATCCTTGGCGCCGTCGGCATTGGTCAGGATGAAGAAGATGTCGCCGCCTTCTTCCAGATCGTACTGAAGGCCGATCTCGCGCGGCGAGACCAGTTTTGGTTCGGCAAACGGATCGCTGGCGCTTAAGAGGCGGTACTCCGACGTCTCGTGATCGTTGATGCCGATCATGATCCATTCATTGTTGCGGGTGCCGTCGACATCCATGAAGAAGCCGGGATCGGTTTCCTCATAGATCAGCCGGTCGCTCTGTGGGCTGTCGCCCAGCGCATGGAACAGCACCTTGGACGGACGGTGGTTGGGATCGAGACGAGTGTAGAAGAAGCCGTCATTGCCGGCGCTCCAGACGCCAGAACCACCGGTGTCGGGGATCTGGTCAGCCAGCTCCTTGCCATCGGCAAGGTCGCGCACGCGAAGCGTGTAGAATTCGGAGCCCTTGTCGTCGAATGCCCATAAGAGCTTGGCGTGGTCGGCCGAGTGATCGACGCCCCCAAGACGGAAATAGGCCTTGCCCGCGGCCTCCGCGTCGCCGTCGAGCAGGATATGCTCGGCGCCCCCGTCACGCGCCATGCGGAAATAGCGCGGCTGTTCGCCACCAAGCTTGAAGGACGAACCATAGGCATAGGGTCCGTCCTTCATCGGCACGGAAGAATCGTCTTCCTTGATGCGGCCCCTCATCTCCTTGAAAAGCTTCTTTTGCAGTTCGACCGTGTCGGCCATCAGGCTTGAACTGTAAGCGTTCTCTGCCTCGAGTTCGGCGCGGATCCCCGCATCGAGCAATGACGGATCCCGAAACATCTCCTGCCAATTGTCGGCCCGCAGCCAGTCATAGTCGTCGGTTCGCGTGATGCCGTGATGCGTGTCGAAAACCGGCCGCTTCTCGGGCGTTGGCGGGCTGACGTTCGGAAATGCGGATGTCTTGGTCATTGCGTCTCGCTTTGGAAGTATCTTGCTAGGGAAGTACCCTGACTCGACATCGTCAACCAGCCGGTGTGGAGACAGGAACAGAAAGTTTGCTATCGCTGGTGCGAGGTCTGGCATGACCCTATACAGAACGGCAAGTTCGTCACCGGGTGGGTCTATGGCAAATACATCACCCCGCATTGACGCGGCAGCGGTTAGCTGATCCGGCCGGACTACAGGCGCGTGTCGCCTGATTTCTCGTGCGACGGCGGCAACCTCTGGTTTTGTGATCAAATCTGAACAACCAAGCTTGCGCCTGCAATTAGCCAAGAAAAATCAAGCATTGAAACCTGCCTCGTGAGTTTCCGGGAATGTAACGGAATGCTGACGTCGCGTCAGGCGTTGCTGGTTGGCGCGAGAAATATCGACAAATTACACGATACACGAAAGATTGAAGCTGATCGGGGGACAATTGATCAACATCGTTCAATATAGCGGGAAGGGCGAATTGACTTACTTGGTTCGCAGGCTCATTGATGTGCCCGCGACACGAATCGCAGAAGCTCTGTCTGCGTCAAATTCGTGCGATGCCCTGGCTGTTAAAAGGGCGCGGATCGAAGTAACTCTTGTTGGGGCCTGAAGACCATGGATATTGTCGAAACACCTTCCAGAAACAGCGATGCGCTGATCGAGTTGACCGCCGATGTGGTGGCCGCCTATGTCAGCAACAATCCGGTGCCGGTCGGCGAATTGCCGAACCTGATATCCGATGTCCATACCGCCCTCGGGCGTGTGGGCGGAACCGGCGAACAGCCGCCTGCCGACAAGCAAAAGCCGGCGGTCAACCCGAAGCGCTCGGTTCACGACGATTACATCGTCTGCCTTGAAGACGGCAAGAAGTTCAAGTCGCTGAAGCGCCATCTGATGACCCACTATGACCTGACGCCAGATCAGTATCGCGAAAAGTGGAATCTCGACCCGACCTATCCGATGGTTGCACCCAACTATGCCGCTGCCCGGTCCCAGCTCGCCAAGAAAATGGGTCTCGGCCGCAAGCGCAAGGCGCGGTAATCGCTGCCAGCAGATGTATCGACCCAAACGGCGCCTTCGGGCGCCGTTTGATTTTGCCGGGCGGTAGCCCTGATCGAGTAGAGCGATTCCAGGGAGAGTGTGAAACGCGTTCAGGCGGTCTGCTTGAGCGCCGCCTCGGCGTCGCGCTTGATGCGCTTGACCATCGAACGAAGGCCATTGGCGCGCTGCGGCGACAGATGCTCGTCGAGGCCGAGTTCTTTCAATGTCGCTTCCGCATCGGTCTTCTGGATCTCGCTGGCGGTCCTGCCGGAAAACAGCGCCAGCATGATGGCGACCAGGCCGCGCACGATATGAGCGTCCGAATCGCCGGTGAAGGTGACGACCGGATCGGCTCCAGGCCCCTGTTCGGTGGTCAGCCAGACCTGGCTGACGCAGCCCGGCACCTTGTTGGCGGGGTTGCGCTGCTCGTTCGGAAACGGCGGTAGGGCCTCGCCAAGTTCGATGACGTAGCGATAGCGGTCTTCCCATTCCTCAAGGAAGGAAAAATCGTCGCGGATAGTCTGGATCGTGGTGGTCATAATGCCGGATATAGTTACGCGGCGGCGCCGCGTCACGGAAAAAACAAGGACACCGCGGGCGTCGAGAGGTCAGACGGCCCGCGGTGCGCCGTCGAAACGGCTTAATTCAGTGCCGGTAGGTTGACTGTCTCGGGCAAGACGACGTCCTTCTGCACGCTGCCGGTCATCGTCGATGTGTCAGGGCCGGCGGCGGACTTGTCGTCCAGCATCGATGCCGCGATCTTGGCGGTCTCCTTGGCGCGGGCGGTGATGGTGTGCATCGCCGACTTGCCGGTCTCGCAGACATCGGGCTTGCGTTCGCAAATGCCGGCGATGTCGCCAACAGCTTCGCGTGCGGCAAACAGGGCCTGGATCGGCCCGACGCTTTCACGGCCCGATTCATCGGGCCCAACAGTCAGCGGCAGCGCCAGCAGCACCAGCGAAAACCAGAAAGCCATTCTTATCAGGAAGACCATGCCCTTGCCCTCTCGTCGTGACCGGATCATGCATCCATATGGCATGACCTCTTTTGTGGGCAGGATGTTGGCACACAGGCGCAAAGGACGGCTTGCAGGCAAAGTGAGAATTTTCCTCAAATTTTAGGTAAATTCGAAACGCGCCATTGTGAAATCGATTTGTCTCAAATCCGAATGATTTTTCTTAACGCGGGATAACCATCTATCTGTCTGCTTTTCTTGCTTTTTTGCTAAAACCTGGGAGTCCGGACGCGGCGTGCACCCATCCGACGGGGACCATCGCCGAATAACCCTCCGTTTACTATGGCTGCATTTGCCCGGGCTTTCGGCTGCCGGCATCCCGATATTTGCCGCAGGCCGGGGCCCTGGTCGGCCCTGCCTTATCCATTCCTTAAACGCTGGATGCGAGTTTCAGAACCAACCAGAACGATCTGCAAAGCAGAGCTGTCCACGACGATTACGGGTGCGTTGAGTTGAGTTCAATCAAGGCCAGATACGTCGAATTGCCTGGCGCGATTGCCGCCGGTTGCGAACGTATGGTCCATCCGTCCATTCTTGGGCAGAGCGACCGCGAGCGCCAGCGCCGCTTCATCGGCGTCATGCTCGCCGCTCCTTTCTTTGCTGCTGGCGCCGCGGTCACACTGGTTACTTCAGGCATGGGCGTCGCCGTCACCATGGCCGCCATCTTCGCGGCCTTTGGCCTGTGCTGGTTCATCGCCTTGCTGGTTGCGGCAACCGGCAAGATGGCGATAGCAAGTCAGGTCGCCCTGGCAGCGGCAGGCGTTTCTCTCGGCAGTCTGATTGCCGCCGCGGGCGGGCTGAGTTCGCCTGTCGCCATGCTTGTCGTGGCGCTGCCATTCGAAGCCTGGTGGATCGGCGCCTCGCGGCGTGCGGCACTTTGGGGAGCCGTGTCGGCCGCTGCCGCCATCCTGGCTCAGCCTCTGGCTGCAACCGTGTTACCGTTCGCGGGAGCGCAGATTGCTGCATGGCACTGGCTGGTGCCTTTGGCCTGGGCGCTCACGCTGATCCCGCGTGCGTCGGTGCTTCGCGACACGACCGATGCATCCGATCTCGTGAAGACTGCCGATAGGCTCGAAGACATTATCGATGCGGTGGTCTTGCGCGTCGCTCGTCATGGCGAGGTTATCGAGGCTTCGCCAAAGGCGCGCACGCTTTTGAAACTGCCGGCCGAACTGCTGTCCGGACACGGCTTCTTCGATCGCATTCATCTGTCGGATCGCGTCTCCTATCTCAGCGCCCTGGCCGACATGCGCGATGGCGCGCTGTCGCGCCGGCTCGAATTGCGCATCAGGCTGCCTCAAAACGGCAACGGCCAAAATGACAACCGCTTGGCGGCCGACAATTACCGGCCGTTTTCGCTCGATCTGGTGCGGGGTGAGGAACAGGGCGACGTCTTCACGCTTGTCCTGCGCGAGAATGACGAGATTGCCCGGCTGCGCGAGGAACTCGCGGCGGCGAATGAGGCGGCCGCGTCCGCCGAGGTGGCGAAGGGGCGCTTCCTGGCGGTGGTGAGCCATGAATTGCGCACGCCGTTGAATGCCATCATCGGCTTCTCGGACATGCTGTTGCATGAGATGTTCGGCGCATTCAAGGATCCGCGGCAGAAGGAATATGTCGGCTTGGTGAGGGATTCGGGCCAGCATCTGCTTGCCGTCGTGACCTCGATACTCGACGTGTCCAGGATAGAATCGGGCGTCTATGCGACCGAACCGGAGCCGTTCCGGTTCGCGGAAGCGGTCGACATGTGCCAGTCCATGATGCAGGTGCAGGCGCGGGCCAAGAACATCGATCTGCAGGCGCAGATCGCGCCGGACGCTGGCGACATCAATGCCGATCGGCGTGCCGTGCAGCAGATGCTCATCAACCTCGTCTCCAATGCGATCAAGTTCACCCCCGATGGTGGCGATGTCGTCGTCGGCGCCAAGCGGATCGGCTCGCGTCTGCATTTCTGGGTCAGGGACACCGGCATCGGTATCGCCGAGGAGGATTTTGCCAATCTAGGCAAGCCCTTCATGCAGATCCAGAACGACTATACCCGCCGTTTCGAAGGGACAGGTCTTGGCCTTTCGCTGGTCAAGGGCCTGGTGGCCTTGCACGACGGCACGATGTCCATCGAAAGCATGCCGGGCGAGGGCACCACGGTGACCATCAGCCTGCCGGTGAACGGACCGAAGGGACGTCAGGCGGAGAAGGCCGGAGTGCTGACCATGCCTGTGGCTATGGCGAAAGGGGACAGAAATGGCTCGCTCCGCAAGACAGCCTAAGAAGGCGGTCAAGCGCCGCAGCAATGCCTTTCAGGATGGCGCCGTCGCCGTCGGCGGCATGATTTCGCGCAATCCCGTCCTGGTGGGTGGCTCGACGGCATTCCTGGTGACGCTGTTCTACGTTTCCGCGAATGCCTTGTGGTATCAGCCTTTCCCGCATGCCGGCGCGTTCTTTGCGACCCGCAGCATCGCGGGCTTTCCACGCGCAACGTCGGACGAACCGGAGACGACATTCAACATCGTGCGGCCATCCGGCGCGCCGGCACCGATCAAGGGCGATCCGGTGGTCGAGCAGGTGCAAGGCATTCTCAAGGATCTCGATTTCTATTCCGGAACGGTCGACGGCATTTCCGGGCCCAACACGCGTAAGGCCATCCAGGCTTATCAGCAGACGGTCGGGCTCAACACGTCCGGCGAGATCGACGCACTGCTGCTGGATCAATTGGGCGCGACGCCGAAAACCGCCTCCGTCGTACCCAGACCGCAGCCGCGCCCCGATACGCCGGTCGCCGTTCCGGTGTCTTTACAGACGAATTCCGGGCAGACGAATGCCGAGCAGACGAATGCCGGCCAAACGAATGCCGCGCAGGCGCCCGATGCCCGCATCGTCAAGATCCAGGCCGGGCTCAAGGCGTTCGGCAATGACGATATGCAGCTGGACGGCGTCGTCGGCGCGCGCACCAAATCTGCGATCAAGGAATTCCAGTCGCTGTTCGGGCTGCCGCAGACAGGCGAGCCCGATGAGATCGTCTACGTCAAGATGCGCGAGATCGGCCTCACCAACTGACGGCTGAAACGACGGCTCGCCGAGCGGCTGAAATATCGATAGAGCCCCTTGTTACCATGCATGTCGTTGTCCCAAAACCGCGGCACATTTAGGCGACATGCATTAGCGGAGTTCTCTCATGCGCGTCACATCGGATCTATGGGTCTCGGCCCTGTTGCGCCGGGTTTTCAGTGCTGGCGGATTTGCAGCCGTGGTCAAGCGCGGTGCGACCGAGGCCGGCGCTGTGTTCGTCGTGACGCGGGGCAGGCTGGGCGAGGTTGCCCTGTTCGGCCCGGCGCCGCAGACGAGCTACGATTCGGCCAAGCCCGACGAGCGGTTTTTCACTCTGCTCGGGGCCGGCGACGATGCCGCCTTGCTCGATGCCAGGCTGGAAAGGGAGAAAAAATTCGATCCCGACATCTGGGTGGTCGAGATCGAGGCCGGCACAGTGCCGGTCGAGGAGCTCATTTCCGTGAAGACGCCCTGAAGCCGGAGGAAGCCGCCGCATCCTCAGTGTTCGATGCCGTGTGGGTGTCGCTGTTTGCGGGTGCTGCGCCGCGACCCACCTTTGAAAGAGTTTCCGATTTCCAGAGCTGCACCTTGTCGGCGGCCGCCTCGCGGTGCAGGAGCCGGTAGCGGTCGAGAAAGGTGCGGATAGCCTGCGGGTGCGGGAACTGGCTGGGATAGACCGCGACCGTGATCAGGAATGCCCTATCCTCGCTGAGGTCGAGCGAGCGCAGTGCGGCAAGCAGCGACGCGTAATTCTGGCTGGCGGTGAGCGCGCGCGCGATCGAGAAATCGGTGTCGAGCGCATCGGCGAGTGCGGTCTGGAAGAACGCGGCGTTTCCCGTCAGCGCCGTCTCGCGCAATTTCACATAGGTATCGGCGCCTGTGAGAGAATCGGCGCTCATTGCCGTCGCCTCGTCGCCGGTGCGCATCATGGAACGCAGCCTGCGCCGCGCGCTTTCGGAGGCAATGCCGGCCACCTGTCCTCTTCCGGGCTGTTCGGGGGCAGGCTCGGTGCTGGCAGGCGCGATCTTGTCTGCCATGATGGCGTCCGCTTCCGGCTCCCGCCTTCGCACCAGAGTTGGCCTCTCGAGCGCCCGGATCAGATCGGCAATGGTCGGGTTCAGGTCCTTGCGGCGCGCGATGGCACGTGCATGCGGCAGTCCGTGCCGCCCGATCAGCGCGATGAGGTCGATGTTGCTGACGGCGCGTGAGCGGATGAGCAAGGGAGCGGCAATGTCGACCGGCTCCTCGCAGAGGCGGCGCACCAAAGCGGGCGGGGCATATTCGCATTCGGAAAGGGCAGCTGCCACGTAACGGCGAGATTCGACGGATACATCGTTGAACAGCGGCAGCGTCAGGTCTTCGAGCTGGCCGATCTCACGGCGTGAAGGGCGGGTCAGCGAGCAGAATGCCGACACCGCGGCGCGGAACAGCCTTTCGGCCTTTCCCGAATCTTTTCGTACCGCGATTTGCCTGAAGTCCGAAGATGACACGAAGGATACGCCCGACAACACACACAAGCTCGGCCACGCTCGACCGGGACGGTGCCGGTTTCGCGAGTGCCCCGGCCAGGACGTCCTGACCTCTAGACAAAGATCAAGTTAGCGACGATCCGTTAGCGCTCCGTTAACCCTCTGCCGGCCTTAATGATATTTGGAGGCGTTGCGTTGTGCTCCGGGGAAACCGAGAGGAATGCGCGAACCATGGGCATGGTACTGTCTTTCGTGCCGCGTACGGCACCAAACAATCGAGCGAAGCAAGCCGCCGAAATGCCGGCGGCGGTGATCATCTTTCCCGGCATCCGCTACGAGCGGTCTCATGCCGGCGAGGTGCGGCCGGTCGACCCCGACAAACCGGGATCGCCAGGGAGCAAGCCGGTTCCGCACCACTAGTCTGGTCGCAACGGATGTTCATCCAGCCCTGGAGATGATGCCGTCCCACCCGGCCATCGCGATCTCAGCTACGGCTTGGAGCTCCGCCCGATCGGCGCCGTCACGGGCCCGGATCGCCATCCCGCTCTGAACGGTTTGCAGAAATCGCGCGAGCTCGATGACATCGACAGACCTTGGCAGCTCTCCTTCTGAAACGGCCTCTTGCAAACGAGCTCTGAGCAGATCAAATGCGTTGCCGCGTGCCGCACGCATCAGATTGGCGAGTTCGGCGTGGCCGTCGCTGCCAACGGTTCCAAGCGTAACCATACATCCATGAGGCAGATCGCAATCCGATCCCGTCATGGCGGCCGCGGAGTCTCGCAGGTAAGCCAACGCCGCGTCGCGCGCCGTGGCCGCCTTGCGAAACCGCCCCAAAACAAGGTCTTCATAGGTCGCGGAGTAGAACCTGAGCGCTTCGCCATACAGCTCGTCCTTCGAACCGAAGGCGGCATAGAGACTCGTTGGACCGACGCCCATCACGTCCGTTAAATCCGCAATCGACGTCGCCTCGTACCCCTTGACCCAGAACACCCTCATTGCCTGCGCCAACGCGGCTTCTCGGTCGAACGCGCGCGGCCGCCCCCGTCCACGGGGTGCCGGGCCAACGCGTTCCGATGAGCTTTGATCCTTTTTTTGCATCGATCACTACATAAACCTATTGACACATCTTCGCAACGGATAGCAAATATGTATCGATCACTGCATAAATAAGGATGAATCATGCTCAACCTGACTGGCAAACGCGCCCTTGTAACCGGGGGCTCTCGGGGAATCGGTGCGGCCATCGCACTCGCACTGGCTGAGAATGGTGCGGACGTCGCTCTGACCTACCAACGTTCGAACGAGCGCGCCAACGCGGTGGTGACGTCAATCGAGCAGCTTGGCCGCCGCGCCGCGGCCATCCAGGCCGACAGCGCCGATCCGACCGCCATCAGACGGTCCGTCGATGAGGCCGTCAGAGCGTTGGGAGGGCTGGACATTCTCGTCAACAACGCCGCTATCGCGCTCTACGACGCGATTGCTGACTTCAAGGTGCAAGACATTGACGCGCTCCTCGCTGTGAACGTTCGCGGCCCTGTGCTGGCCACGCAGGCCGCTCTCCCGCACCTTGGCGCGGGTAGCCGTGTGATCACGATCGGTTCCGCCGGTGCGGATCGCATTGTCGGATCGACCGGCACGGTCTATTACATGACCAAGGCCGCGCTGCAGTCCTTCACCCGTGGTCTGGCGCACGAGCTTGGGCCACGCGACATCACGGCCAATCTCGTCCAGCCGGGCTCAACCGACACCGACATGAACCCCGCCGACGGTGAATTCTCGAACTTCCAGCGCGGTCTCATCCCCTTGGGTCGCTTTGGCGCGCCGGCGGACGTCGCCGCCACCGTTGCCTTCCTGGCAAGTCCCGCCGCCCGCCAAATCACTGGGACTATCGTCAACGTGGACGGTGGGCTGTTGGCCTGAAGGCGCGCAGGCAGGCGGAAGCCGGACGAGCAACCGTTTCACACTTTCCTGGAATTGCTCTAGAAGTCCTGCAGCTCGCAGGAACTCTGCGCGAAGAAGCGTGACACGCTCGGCTTCCAGCTGTCATCGGGCACGAAGGCACGGATGACGAAGATGCCTTCCTCGATCGGCGCTTCGACAAAGATCGCTCCCTGAAGCTCCTCGGGAAGCTCTTTGCGCACATCGATCATCTGCGCCGGCGTCAGCACGACGGCATCCAGCACGCCACCGGTCGCGGTGTGGTCGTTGAAGGAATAGATGTTGTGGCCGCTGCGGTCATAGACCGACACCGACCAGAACGGAACATGTCCAGGCGCCTTGATCCGGACCATGCCTTCGCCCAGGTCGAACCGGCATGCCGTTGCGTAAAACAGCGGATCGACGGATTTCACCACGGGCGCGCCACCAGCTTCGGCATCGAGCCGGGTCATCTTGTAGAGATCCGACGCCATGGACAGACGCGACCAGGCGTCGCGTTCGGAAAATTCTGGCACCAGAAACAGCACGACGATGTGCACGATGCCGGCGCCGAGCAGGCCGAGCAGGACCGCATGAAAAACCCTACGCATCGCCGCATACAAACTACGCATCGCAGCCGACCTTTACGATCCGCGGCAGCGAAACGTCCGAGAGGCCGGTGCTGCTGGCGATCGGCGTGTCGTAGAAGGTCAGCACGAAATACATCCTGCCGAAACCGTCGGTCAGCAGCCAGTTGCCCGGCATCGGGCGATGGCCGGCGGAAATGATGACCGAATTGTCGGGCTGCCGCACAACCCCATAGGATTGCAGCGCCGCAAGTCGGGGTCTGCTGGTTTCGACCACGCCGAGCGACTGGTCGGCGGCATAGAGCGTCCAGAACCGTGCCGTCGGAAAACCACCCTCGATCGTGTAGGTGCATTCGCGCTTGAGCTCGGCGCCGCCCGCGTCGCGCTCGGCCACGAAGGACAAGCCTTCGGCGCGGCCGAGCGCAAGCACGCCCTCGCGCGCCACGCGGGCCTTGGAATAAGGATCGGCGGACGGCGTGCCGATGTCGGGAAAGGCCCTCCATTGGCCGATCCGGATGGCGCCGACACCATCCTGGACCTTGAGCGCATACCAGACGCTGCCGCCGCCGCCGACGATGGCTATGGCAAGCGAAAGCAGCGTCAGGAAGGCATTCTTGAGCATGAGGGGCCGGGGATAAGAAGAGTTGCCGCTCGGAGATATCGCGGCGTGGGGGCTTGTGGCAAGCGGCGGGCGTGGGATTACAGGGCAACGAACCAGAGGTGACGGGTTCCTTCGCAGCCTTCGCCGGCGCATTGGCTGACGGAGCATCAAACGAAAAACCCGCCTGCGCGGCGGGTCACTGGCGCAAATCAGCACCATAGATAAATATATACCGTAGCTGAGGTCACGAAGTCAAGAAAAAATTCCTATCTCGAGAAGCTGCCGGCACAAAAAGCTGCCGACATCGCCGAACTCGCTGTCCTACGTGGGATTGCCGACAAGCGTTGTGGTTGGGCGCTGCTTTCGCTCCTCCCACCGGGGCAGAGGGAAGAGGCGCGCCAATCACAGTGCCGACAGCGTCTCCGGCGGTTGGGGCGCATTGAGGACGGGCGCCGACTGGAACAGCCGGGACATGTCTCGCAACGTCTGCGTGGTCCGGCTGGACAGCACCGCCGGCCGTTCAGCCGCGGCGTCGGCCGCCGCCTGCGCGTCGCTCTTCTTCTGCGCTTCCTCCGCCTTGGCAGCGACCTCCTCATCGACAAAGGGTTTGTCGATGCCGGGAATCGGCTTCAGGTCGATGTTCTGGTGCGCGTAGACCATCAGTCGCTGCCACACCATCGCCGGCAGCGAGCCGCCCGTCATGTTCTTCGTCGGCGTGAAGTCGTCGTTGCCCATCCACACCGCTGCCGTGTAGTTGCCGGTGAAGCCGACAAACCAGGCATCGCGGTAGGATTGCGTCGTACCGGTCTTGCCGGCGACGACGATGTTCGGGAGCTGCGCCCGCCGTGCCGTGCCCATCACCGGTACCGCCGCCAGCATGGTATTCATCGATTTCAGCGCTTGCTCGGACAGAACCCGATGCGGCGGCGGCGCATCCTTGGCGAAATCATAGACTACGTCGCCGGTGCGGGTCACCAACTGGGTGATGCCGTGCCGCGAGCCGACGAAGCCGTTGTCGGCGAACACGCTGTAGCCCGTCGCCTGGTCCATCACCGTCATGCCGGAAGTGCCAAGCACCATCGTCTTGTGCGATTCGAGCGGCGATTCCACACCCATCGCCTCGGCCATGGCCTTGATCGGGCCGATGCCGAGATAATCCTTGGCCAGGCGCACCGGCACGGTGTTGATCGACTTGGCCATTGCCACGATCAGTGTGACGTTGCCCGCCGAGCCGCCGCTGTAATTGTGCGGCGACCAGCTTCCCCAGCTGATCGGGCCGCCGGAAATGATGGAATTGGGCGTGAAACCGTGCTCCATCGCTGTTGCATAGACATAGGGCTTGAACGATGAGCCGGTTTGGCGAAGCGCCTTGGTGGCGCGGTTGAACTGGCTGGCGCCATAGTCGCGGCCGCCGACGATGGCTCGCACGGCGCCGTTGGTTTCGATGACGACCACCGCGCCCTCGGTGACGTTATATTCCTTGCCGAACTGGCGCAGGTGGAATTCCACAGATTCTTCCGCCGCCTTCTGGATGTTGGCGTCGAAGGTGGTGTGGGCAACGAGCGAATGCTGACCCGGTTTTGCGATCTTCTTGACCTCGTCGAACGCCCAATCGAGGTAATAGTCCGGGCTCTTCTGTTCGCCGCGATCGACGACGTCGGCCGGGTGCAGCCTTGCCTGCAAAACCTGGCCTTCGGTCATGAAACCGGAATCGACAAGGTTGGACAGCACCACATTGGCGCGCGCACGCGCCGCCGGCAGGTTGATGTGCGGCGCATATTTGGTCGGTGCCTTGAACAGACCGGCCAGCATCGCCGCCTCGGCGAGGTTCAGGTCCTTGACGCCTTTGCCGAAATAGAAGTCCGCGGCCGCCTCGATGCCGAACGTGCCGCCGCCCATATACGCGCGGTCGAGATAGAGTTGCAGGATTTCCTTCTTCGACAGATTGGCCTCGAGCCACAGCGACAGGAAAGCTTCCTTGATCTTGCGCTCCAATGTGCGCTCATTTGTCAGGAACAGGTTCTTGGCCAACTGCTGGGTGATGCTTGAGCCGCCCTGGACGACGGAATTTGCCCGCACATTCTCGAAGATCGCGCGTGAAAGGCCCAGCACATCGATGCCGTAGTGATCGAAGAAGCGGCGGTCCTCCGTGGCGAGAACCGCCTTGATCACATGATCGGGCATCTCGTCGACCGGCACGGAATCGCGCTGGATGATGCCGCGCTGGCCGATCTCGTTGCCGTAGCGATCGAGGAAGGTGACCGCGAAGTCGCCCTGGGCGCGCCAGTCGCCGGCTGTGTCCTGGAAAGCTGGAATGGCCAGCGCCAGCATCACCACAATGCCGCCGGCGCCGAGCGTGAAACCTTCGCTCAGCAGTTCGATGATCCCGCGACGCCAGCCGCTGACGCGGAAGCGCCGCGAAAAGATCGTCGCGGATTCCCAGAATTGGCGCGCCTTGAAACCGATCTCGTAGAGCGAGGAATCGATCCACGCGTCGAGCGCCAGCAGCCGGGTGGCGATCGGACCTCTTCTCTTGCGTGGTTCAGGACTGGCCATTCGGAAATCCGGCTCGCGATTGCACGACCTGAGGACCGCAAACCGGCAATTTCAGGGCGATGTGCCGTCCCGACTATTCATCCATTTTCCGACAGCCACAAGGGCGGTGAGGACACAGCTGCAAGGTTTGTTGGTGCAAGGGCAGGGGCAGGCATGAATGGCGACCGCCGCCGCCTCGAAACCGGGCGCCTCGAGCTCGCCGGCCCCGAGGTTGGCGCAATCAGCCTGCCAGAGCAGTGCCTTGAACGATCATCGCCGCGAGGCTGCCGCGATAGCCGCCTGGAGCAGAACCCGCGCGCCGGTAATCGCGTAGGCGGGCTCCACATATTCTGCCTCGTTGTGGCTCAGCCCGTCACGGCACGGCACAAAAATCATCGCGGCAGGCGCCACCCGGGCGAGGAACAGCGCATCATGGAATGCCCCCGATATCATCTGCTTGTGCGGCAGCCGCAGGGAATTGACGGCCTCCTCGACGGTTTTGACCATATCGGGAGAGAATGCCGCCCCGGGCATGTCGAACGACCGCCTGATCATTGCCGTGCAATGCTGAGCCTCTGCCTCCGCCGCGCAGACCTGGCGCAGTTCGGCTTCGATGGCATCGAGCCGCTCTACCTGCGGGTGTCTGATGTCGACGGCGAAGACCACCGACTGCGGTATGGCATTGATCGATCCCGGCTTGGCGGTGACCCGTCCTACTGTCAGCCTTGCGCTGCTGTCGAACGGCATGACCGTCGTCTGCAGCCTGTGCATCGCGGCAACGGCCGCGACCATCGGATCCCTGCGGTAGGCAAGGTCGGTTGTACCGGCGTGACCGGCAGCGCCCTCAATGGAGACTTCCAGCCACCGCGTGCCTTGCACGGCGGTGACGATACCGATCGGCAGCCCTTCCTTTTCCAGCGATGGTCCCTGTTCGATATGGAGCTCGATAAAGCCGGAGACCGGCATGCCGAGGGGGCGAAGGGTTGCCTCTGGCAAGGCGGAGATGGTTGCCGCGAGTTCCTCCGCGAGGGACGCACCGTCGCTGCCGACTATGGATTGCCATGCTGAAATATCGGCCCCGGTGAAGGCCATGGAGCCCATGACGCCGGGCGCGAACCGGCTACCTTCTTCATTGGCCCAGGCGACGACCTCGATCGGCATTCGAGTTTCGGCCTCCGCGTCCTCCACTGCTTCGAGCGTCTCGAAGGCGGAAAGCGTGCCGAGCGCTCCATCGAAGCGCCCGCCGGTCGGCTGGCTGTCGAGGTGGCTGCCGATCAGCAGCGGCGGCAGCGTGGCATCCATACCCTCGCGGCGGATGAAGAGGTTCGCCATGGCGTCCTGAAAAACCGCGAAACCACGCTCGAGCGCCAATTCCGCCAGCAGGCGCCGGGCGCTGCGATCCTCAATGCTGAACGCCTGACGGTTTACGCCGCCGGCTCGCGTCGCGCCGATCCGTGCGAAAGCATCGAGGCGGCCCAGCAGCCGCTCGCCGTCGATCTCCGGCACCAAAGTCACCGCTTGAGGCCTCGGATAAAGCCGTTCACCCGTTGAGGGTCGACCTGGTTCCACCAGACGCCATCGTGCTTAAGCGAACTGGCGACAATGACGCCGTCGACGATGTCGAGGATATCGTTGGCGTTGTCGGGCGTCACCCCGCTGCCGACAAGCGTCGGCAGTCCGGCGGCGTCCTTGATCATCCTGATGTAACCGAGATCAGCGGCGTGGCCGGTGCGCTGGCCAGTGGCGATCACCGCGTCGGCATCGAAGAACACCAGATCCTTGACCTGTTCCTCGACCGGCCGGTCGCCGACGATGGCGTGGGCGCCATGCTTGACATGGGCGTCGGCGAAGATGCGGATGCCGTTGGCCCTAAGCCTGGCGCGGAAGCGCATGGCGCGCGCCGCTTCCCCTTCGATAAAGCCCTCATTGGCGACATAGGCGTTGGCCCACTGATTGACGCGGACGAAGGAAGCGCCGGAGGCACTGGCGATCGACAGCGCGGGAATGGAAGCATTTGCAAGCACGTTGATGCCGATCGGCCGGCCGAGTTCCCTGCGGATCCGGTCTGAGACGACGGACATGTAGGCGGAAGTTTCCGGCCCGATATCATCGGGCTTGGCAAACGGAACGTCGCCGTGGTTCTCGACGATCACGCCATCGCAGCCACCATGCAAATAGGCTTTGGCGTCGTCGAGGCCACGTTGATAGATGGCCTCGACCGCTTCGCCATTGTAACGCGGCGCACCTGGCAGGGGTGCCAGATGAACAACGCCGATCACCACCTTGCTTCTGCCGAAGATCGACTGCAGCGCATCATTCGTGACCTGGCCGACCGGTTTGGAGGATTTTGTCATGCGGTTTCCGCTTCCGTCGTTTCCATGAGCAGTTTCATCTCCCGCCTGTCGGGGCAGGAGCCGAGCGTGCCGGCGCGTCCGACCGAGATCGCTGCGGCGCGGACCGCGATCCGCGCTGCCACGGCGAGGTCCATGCCGGCTGCAAGACAGCCGGCGAGGCAACCGCAGAAGACATCGCCTGCGCCGCTGGTGTCTACCACAGCCACCCTTGGCGCCACGAACCGGTCGATCCGTCCTTCGCCATCGGCGACCAGGCAGCCGAGCGCGCCAAGCGTCACGATAGCGGTTCCTGCGCCTAGGCGGATTAGTTCGCGGGCTGCCGCGTCGGGATTGCTCATTCCGGTCAGTTGCGCCGCTTCGCCGGCATTGGCGATGGCGACGCTGACGTCGCTCAAACCCGGTGTATTGCCGGCCGCAAGCGGGCTTGGATTGAAGATCGTCATTGCCTCCGCACCCCGCGCCACCTTTAGGCAAGCGGTCGTTATGTCCGGATCCAGGTTACCCTGCACCACGACGATGTCGCCGCGTTCGACCGATCGGATAAAATCGCCGTCAGCCAGGGGATCGAAGGCTGCGGCGCAACTGGCGCCGGTGACGATGAGGTTCTCGCCCCGCGCATCGACCATGACGGTCGACCGGTCGCTGGGCAGCTGCAGCGTCGTCAGATGGCTGGCATCGAGATCGCGGCTCAACTGCTCTGTGATCCAGGCTCCGGCGGCATCGTTGCCGATCGCCGCACGGAAGCGGACATCGGCTCCGGTGCGTGCCGCGGCCACCGCCTGGTTCGCACCCTTGCCGCCAAGTCCGTCGGCATGTTCCGACGCGTTCAGCGTCTCGCCTGGCGCCGGAAAACGGTCCAGGCGAAACGTCGTATCGACGCAAACATTGCCTAAGACATGGACGCGCATGGCTAGTCCCTGGTCGTCGCCCAGCCCAGCATCTGTTCGAACAGTGTCCTGTAGCCATTCCAGGCGATGAAGCCGGGCGGCAGCCAGTGCGGGCCGACATCCGAGGTCCAGGCGACGGTGCGGCCCTGGCCATATTTGCCGGTCACCAGAAGTGGCAGCGAACGGTAGTCGGAGGAAACGGTGGCGAGAACTTCCGCACCATCCTTGACCGCGACTTCGTTGAAGCCGAGCAGGATCGGCCAATCCTTGCCGAGGCCCTTAAGGATCGGATGGCTCTGCGGGCCGACAACGACCGGCGAATAGCCTTCCGGAACCTCGACGCGGTCGTCTACCGGCAGGCAAGTGACCGGCAGAACGTCCTCGACCGGCGTCTTGTGATAGCGCGCGCCCCCATTGATGCCCTGGAAGCTGTAATAGCCGCCGAACATCAACAGGCCGCCGCCATTGCCGACATAGTCGCGCAACAGGCGCAGCCGGTTCGGAGTTGGTTTGGAGTGGACCCAGGTGTCCGGGTGGAGCAACAGCGTGTTGGCACCAAGATCGGAAAGCACGACCGCGTCGTAGGCCGAAAGCGTTTCCATGGTCTGCGGAAAATTCCGTTGCGCCTCATGCGCCGGCATGAAGGTGACGTCGAACGGACCGTCCTTCAGCGCAGCCAGCAGCTCGTCGGCACCGGTGTGATAGGTCACGGTCGGAAACTGGTCGAAGCCTTTGATGTGGGTCGCGGTCGAGACCCAGGACTCGCCTGCGAGAAGAACCTTTTTTCTGGACATGTAGACTCCTGCCTTGTTTGGAGCCGCGGCTCAGAGGCCCTCGGCGAACACAGTCTTTGGATTGTCGACGAGCATCGTATCGATTGCCGATTGTTCGACACCATGGCGCTTCAGTCTCGGCACGAAATGCTTGAGGATGAAGCCGTAGCCGAAACCGCCGAAGCGGGTCAGCATGATCTTGAGAAAAACGTCCTGCGACAGCAGAATCCGGTCGAGCAGCCCCATGTCGATCAGCGAGCGGATCGCCCGTGCATTCTGCTCGTCGGACGGCGACTGCGCATCCTGGTCGGCATAATAGAAATCCATGCCGATCATGTCGTATTCCAGGAAGGCGCCGCGCGCGGCGAGGCTTTGCTGGTAGGCAAGATCGTTGTGGCTCGGGTTCATGTGGCAAAGCACCGTATGCCGGAGATCGGCGCCTTCCGCCTCGACCACGTCGAGCACGTCATGCGCCAGCCGCTCCCAGCCGGGCAGATGAATGGTCAGCGGCACGCCGGTTATCCTGGCCGCGCCGGGCGCCGCCCGCCCCCCCATGGGGTGCACCTCCGGGAGATACATGGTGTCCCCCCCCCCGCCCGGGAGGCCGGGCCGGTGTTGGGGGTGCTGGGACCCGCCGCCCACGGGGG